>NZ_NHPE01000148.1:0-17672 GCF_002252895.1 Halorubrum sp. Eb13
GCACCGGCGGTTCGCGGCCCAAAGGGCCGCTCACCGGGGCGCGCCACCGTAGTTATTTATAAGCGATCGTCGCTCTCGCTCAGGGGCTTGCCTGCAGAACGTGGTTCCGACGGGATCGTCCCGGCGGGATCGCGTCTACTCCTGCTCGAACCCGAAGACCTCCCGGGGATTCTCCAGCACGACTTTCCGGATGTCGTCGACGTCGATCCCGTACCGGTACAGCTCGAATATCGCGCGCTTGAGGGCGTACGGGTCGGTCCGGAGGACGTTCGCGCAGTCGGTGTCGACCATGATCCGGTCGGGGCCGTACTCGTCGATGACGTCGGCGACGTCGGCGGCGTCGACGCCGACCAGCCACGAGTGACCGATGGTGTAGCTCAGGTAGCAGTCGGTCTGTTCCATCAGGTACGCGGTGTTGTTGCGGTCGGCGTGCGAGGCGACGACGCGCTCGTCGTCGAGGCCGGCGTCGCGCATCGCCTCCACGTCGAGCCGGACCGCGTCGAGCGCGGGGTTCTCGCCGTCGAGGACGGGGTCGGTGCCGAGCCCCGCGTTCTTCTCGTAGCCGGGCGTCACGCCCAGCCCGTCGCGGTAGGGCCGCTTCGCGTCCGTCGACGTGTTCGGCGTGTGGAGGATCACGGGGAGGCCGTGGTCGCGCGCGAGCTCCATCTGCGCCCCGACGACCGCCTGCTGCTCGTCGAGCGCCCACCCCTCGACGTGGCCGGCGGGGACGACGCCGGTCTCGCCGACCGCGACGACCTCGTCGAGCGCGCAGTAGTCGTCCATCGCCGCCAACAGCTCGTCGGGGTCCTCGATGCGGACGCCGGTGTGGACGCCGAGCCCCAGCTTCGCCTCGAAGAAGTGGTTCCGCTCGATGGCCGCGCGGCGATTGATCGCGTCGTCCCAGAGGAAGCGGATGTCGTCGGCCGCGACCGGCTTGTAGGGGGTCCAGTGGTAGCCGGACGCGAGCATGAGCATGGACCGACACCCGGAGAGCGCGTAGCGCTCGCGGTCGTCCCACGAGAGCGTGTGGGCGTGGTTGTGGACGTCGATCCACGGGAGGGTGAGCAGCTCCCGCGGGGGGTCGATGTCGTCGTCGAGGTGCGCCGCGTCCGTCGGCCGCTTGGTCGGGTGGGGTGTAGTCATGGCGTGTGGAATCGGGATGCCCGCTGCTCTCCACTTTCACCCCCGGCCACTTAGCGTTTTACAGCTTGGTAAAAACTTTAGTACGCGTCCGACGCACGTAGCCGTGTATGACACTGTTGATCGGGACGGACGACGGGCTCTATCGAGTTGACGACGTGCCCTTCGAGCGCGACGAGGCCGAGCGGGTCCTCGACTGCGAGGTCGTCACCGCGGTGAAGTCGTGGGACCACGCGGCGGGCGTCTTCGTCGCGTCCTCGACGGGGGCGTACCGCTCCCGCGACGGGGGACGGACGTGGGAGGACCTGGAGGTTCCCCTCGGCGACCGCTTCTGGCACGCCGGCCAGAGCGAGGTGTGGTCGATCCTCGCGACCGCCGACGGGGCGCTGTACGCCGGGACGAACGACCCGTACATCTTCCGCTCGGTCGACGACGGGGAGACGTGGACGGAGCTGAAGGGGTTCCGCGACCTGCCCTCGCGCGGCCACTGGGAGTCGCCGATCGACCCCCACTACGCCAGGCTCCGGGCGCTGGAGGCCGTCCCGGGGCGACCGGAGCGGCTGATCGCGGGCGTCGAGGCCGGCGGGATCCACCTCAGCGACGACGCCGGGCAGACGTGGACGGACCGGCGCGACACGATCGTCGACGACGTCCACCAGATCCTCCCGATCTCGGAGGACGTGTGGCTCGCGACGACCGGCTACCTCGACCACGACCTGGAGAACCTCGGGCTCGGCCACGCGGTCGGCGAGGGCGGGCTCTGGCGAACGACCGACGCGGGCGAGTCGTGGAGCCGGATCGACGCCGGGAACGACTTCTCGTACATCCGGCGGGTGTTCGTCCACGACGGCACCGTCTTCTTCTGCGGCGGCGAGGAGGCGCCGCCGGCGTGGGTGAACGACGACCACGAGGTCGCGCTGTTCGAGTCGACGAACTTCGGCCGCGACTTCGAGCGCGTCCCGTTCCCGGGCGAGCCCCACGAGATCGTCGAGACGTGGGCCGTGCACGACGGTGACGTGATCTGCGGCTCCGGGCTGTTCGACGTGCCCGATCAGCGCGACGACGTCGAGGGCCGGATCATGCGTCGCGGCGACGACGGCGCCTACGAGACGGTCGGGCGCGTCGACGCGAACGTCAGCCGCATCGAGGTGGTGTCGGCGTGAGCGACGACGACGCGGCCTCGGCCGACGACGCGGCGCCGACGGTGGGGTCCGCCTCCGATCCCCCGTCGGCGATCGGCCGCGCCCTCTACGGCGGCATCCTCGCGTACATGGCCGTCGACGGGTTCAAGAACAACGAGAAGCGGGTCTCGGTCGCCGAGGAGAAGGGCGTCCCGATGCCCGACGTGCTCGTCCCGTTCGTCACCGGGATGCTGTTCGTCGCCAACCTCGGCGTCGTCTTCTGGAAGTTCCCGCGCGCGTCCGCCGGCGCGCTGATCGTCTTCTTCCTCGGCACCACCCCCTCGATCCACGACTTCTGGACGATGGAGGGGAAGGAGCGGCACGGCAACAAGATCAACTTCCTGAAGAACGTCGCGCTCCTCGGCGGCGCGGTAATGTTGCTGGACGCGGCCGCCGAGAGCGCCGACGAGTAGCCGCCGCTTCGGCGTTACTCGTCCGCGCCGGGCGATTCCGGATCGAATTCATCGGGATCGAACGCCTCCGGGTCGAACTCGTGCTCCCGGAGCCGGTCGGGGTCGACGGCCCGGAGCACGGACTCGTCGGTCGCCTCCAACACGACCGGGGGCGCGACCCCCGCGTCGGCCGCCTCGACCCACCGGCCGACGCAGAGGCACCACCGGTCGCCCGGCTCCAGCCCGGGGAAGTCGAACTCCGGCCGCGGCGTGATCAGGTCGTTGCCCCGCTCCCGGCTGTACGTCAGGAACTCCGCCGTCACGACCGCACAGAGGGTGTGCTCGCCGACGTCGCCGTCGACGTCGCGGCAGTAGCCGTCGCGGAGGTACCCCGTCGTCGGCTCGCGGCCGCAGGGCGCCAGCTCGCCGCCGAACACGTTGCGGTCGCCCTCGCTCCCGTCGGTCTCGTCGGTGGACACGCGTGTCGTTCGGTGCCCGCGCGACTTATCGGTGGCGCCGGGCGACCGCCGCTCTCCGGACACCGCAGCGTCGAGCGCGCCGTCGAGCGCCCCCTCGGATCGGTGCGACTATGCGACTTCCGCCTCATCCGGTAGCATGGCCGAACGCTGGCTGTACGGCTGGGGGCTCGGGTCGGTCGCGTTCGGAGGCGCCTCGCTCGTCGTCCCGCTGTACGTCGTCGAGCTCGGCGGGGGACCGTTCGTGCTCGGCGTGCTCGCCGCGGTCGCCGCCGTCGTCGGGGTCCCGGCCGCGCTCGGCGCCGGTCGGATCGCCGATCGGACCGGCAAACGCCGCCCGATCGTGCTCGCGATGCTGGCGCTCGTCGCGGTCGGAATCGGGGTCATCCCGCTCACGGACCGGTTGACGCCGGTGATCGTCGCGAACGGCGCGATCTGGTTCGCGTTCGCGGCGGCGACGCCCGTTCTGACGCTGCTCGCGGTCGCCGACGTCCCGGAGAGCGCCTGGAGCGAGCGGATCGCCCTGTTGAACCAGTACCAGGGCGTCGGCTGGGCGCTCGGGCTGCTGCTCGGGGCGGTCTGGACGGGCGTCGGCGGGCGACTCCTCCCCGCCGAGACCGTGATCCGGTGGCTGTTCGTCCCGTTCGCGGCCTTCGCGGTGCTCGGGCTCGCCCTCGGCGTCCGCACGCTGCCCGCGGACCCGGGCCCCGGCGGCGACCGACGGGCGTCGGGGACGCGCCTCAGGCGCGCCATCCGCGCGGCCGACCGCTTCAGCGTCCGGACCGCCGCGTTCCCCGTCACCGTCGGTCGGGCCGACTTCCGCGGGCTCCACCCGCGCCGGTTCGTCGAGCGATTCACCCCGGCGCTCGCGCTGTACTTCCTCGCCGTCTTCTTCGCGTTCGCGGGGTTCGCGGTGTTCTTCGCGCCGCTGCCGGCGTTCCTCACCGCGGTCGGCTTCGGCTCCGACGGCGTGTTCGCGCTGTACCTGATAAACGGCCTCGCCGCCGCGGCCTTCTTCGGCGCCGCGGGAGAGCTGACCGCCGACCGCGACGCCGCGCTCCTCCAGCTCGCGTCGCTCTCGACGCGCGCGGTCGCCCTCCCCGCGGTCGCGCTCGTCGGCGCGGCGTGGGGCGCGGCCGCGCTCGGGTTCGGCGTCGCCGCGGCCGTCTTCGCAGTGATCGGGGTGACGTGGGCGGTGATCGCGGTGACCGCGGGGACGCTCGTCGCCCGGCTGTCCCCGCTGTCGATCCGCGGGGAGGCGCTCGGCACCTACGCCGCGCTCGGCGCCCTCGCCGGCGGGGTCGGGAGCGTCGCCGGCGGGTGGCTCGCCGCCCTGAGCTACGCCGTCGCCTTCGGCGTCGCCGGCGGACTGGTCCTCCTCGGCGCGGCGCTGGTGGCCCTCGTCCGACGGTACACGGCCGCGCCGCCGGTCGACCGCACCGCGGGCTGACCGGATCGGGGGGTCCGCCGCGCCGGTCAGTATAAGGAGCGCCCGGCCGAACCCCGACCCAATGAGCCGGAACGACGAGGTCGCCGCCCTCTTGGAGGAGTTCGCCGACCTGCTCGAGGCGACCGGCGTTGAGTACAAGCCGACCGCGTACCGCCGCGCCGCCGAGAACGTCCGCGAGCACACCGCCCCGATCGAGAACCTAGCGGGCGAGGGGGAACAGGCGGTCGCCGAGATCGACCGCGTCGGCGACGCGATCGCGTCGAAGATCGTCGAGTACTTCGAGACCGGCGAGATCGAGGAGCTGGAGGCCCTGCGCGAGGAGCTCCCGGCCGACATGGCGGGGCTCACCGCCGTGGAGGGAGTCGGCCCGAAGACGGTCGGAAGCCTCTACGAGGCGCTCGAGGTGACCACCCTCGACGAGCTGGAGGCGGCCGCGGAGGCGGGCGAGATCCGGGAGGTCTCCGGCTTCGGCGCGAAGACCGAGGAGAACATCTTAGCGAACATCCCGTTCGCCCGCGAGGCGCGGAAACGGACCCGGCTCGGCGACGCCCGGCCCGTCGCCGACGCGGCGCTCTCGTACCTGACCGACGTCGACGCCGTCGAGTCCGCCGAGGTGTGCGGCTCGATCCGGCGCTGGAAGGACACCATCGGCGACATCGACCTCCTCGTCGCCAGCGACGCGCGCGAGCCGATCGTCGAGGCGCTCACCGGCTGGTCGGAGGCGGACGCGACGATCGAGGCGGGCTCCGGGAAGGCGAGCGTCCGCGCGAGCGGGACCCGGGTCGACCTCCGGATCGTCGACCCGGACGAGTTCGGCGCCGCGCTCCAGTACTTCACGGGGTCTCGGGCCCACAACGTCGCGGTGCGCAACCGCGCCATCGACCGCGACCTGAAGCTCAACGAGTACGGGCTGTTCGACGTGAGCGACGTCGACGACGGGGCCGACGCAGACGACGCGAGCGACGACGGGGCCGAGTCCGATTCCCGGCGCGTCGGCGAGCGCGTCGCCGGCGAGAGCGAGGCGGGGGTGTACGAGGCGCTCGACATGGCGTTCGTCCCGCCGGAGCTCCGAGAGGACAACGGCGAGGTCGCGGCGGCCGCGGCGGGCGAGCTCCCGGACCTCGTCGAGACGGTTGAACTGCGCGGCGACCTCCACACCCACACCGACTGGTCGGACGGCGGCTTCTCGATCGCGGAGATGATCGAAGCGGCATCGGAGCGCGGCTACGGCTACCACGTCGTCTCCGACCACGCCGCCGGACCGGGGATCTTCGGGAACACCGGCCTCGACGAGGCCGACATCGCGGAGCAGGCCGCGGCGGTCGAAGACGCGGTGAGCGAGGTCGACGGCGCCGTGATGGGCCGCGAGGTCGACGACGCGAGCGCCGACGACGGAGCGGGCGCCGGCGACGACGCCCGGATCGCGGTGTTCCACGGCATCGAGGCGAACATCGACGCGGAGGGGGCGATCACCACCGACGACGCGACGCTCGCCGACCTCGACCTGGTCGTCGCCTCGCCGCACTCCGCGCTCGGGCAGGACGGCGACGCCGCCACGGAGCGACTGGTCCGCGCGGTCGAACACCCCCACGTCGACGTCCTCGGCCACCCGACCGGCCGCATCATCAACAGCCGCCCGGGGATCTCGCCCGACCTGGCTGCCGTCGTCTCGGCCGCCGCCGACGCCGGCACCGCGATCGAGGTGAACGCGAACCCCGCCCGCCTCGACGCAGACGGCGACGCCGTGCGCGCCGCGGTCGACGCGGGCGCCGCGATCGCCGTGAACACCGACGCCCACTCGCCCCGCGAGCTGGACAACGCCCGGTACGGCGTGCACACCGCCCGGCGCGGCTGGGCCGAGACCGCCGACGTGATCAACGCGCGCCCGGTCGACGGCCTTTGGGAGTTCCTCGACGGCTGATGGCGCCCCGCGTCCTCGTCGACACGATGTGCGGCAAGCTCGCGACCTACCTCCGGATGTGCGGGTACGACGCGGCGTACGCGCTCGACCGCGGGGTCGAGGCCGACGACCGGCTCCTGTCGCTCGCGGCCGACGAGGACCGACTCCTCGTCACCCGCGATCGGGAACTCGCGGCGCGCGCCGCCGACCGCGACCACGGGGCGGTCCTCCTGACCGAGCGCGACGTGCTCGACCAGCTCCGCGAGGTCGCGGCGGCCGGGCTTCCGGTGGCACTCGCCGCGGAGCCGACCCGCTGTGGGGCCTGTAACGGCCCGGTCGAGCGGGTCGGCCCGGAGGGTACCGATGTCGACCCCGACGACCGGCCCGAGTACGTCCCCGACGACGTGGGCGCGTCGCCCGCGGCCGACTCCGATTCAGCCACCGACACCGACCCCCGCCCCGCGTGGCGCTGTCGCGACTGCGGGCGCTGGTTCTGGAAGGGCGGCCACTGGGAGTCGGTCGCGGCGCGGCTCGACGACCTCTGAACCGCGACCCGCGGGACGCCCGGCGCCCCCGAGCGTAACCGGTTTGGCCGCGTGCCGCCAACGGTCCGCCAATGAACCGCAAACAGGCGGTCGACCGGCTGGCGACCCTCGTCGACCGGGTCGAGAACGAGACGATGCCGGTCCCCGTCCGCGAGGTGTGGGCGTTCGGCGACGTCGCGCTCGGCCTCGATCCCGTCGAGCGCCTCGACGTCTACCTCACCAAGGACGTGATCATGGGCGGCGACGCCGACGCGGCGGCGGCGTTCGAGGCCGAGTACGGCGTGAAGGGGATCGGCACCTCCGTGCGGGCCGAGTGGGCCGAGGCGCACCCGGACCGCGTGCGCGCGAGCGACAACGGGTACGCCGCGCCCGAGAAGTGCCTCGCGGCCGAACTCGTCGGCGACAGCGAGGGACGTAGTCCCTCTGGCAGCCGGACGCAGTCCGGCGACAGCGAGCCGATCCACCTAGAGGTGTGTAACGCGAGCTTCGAGGACAACGTGCGCCAGCGCCTGAAGGGGGCGCTGGCCCGCGACGCCTACGAGGAGGTGCTCGACCCCCGCGGGGTCTGCCTGTGGGTCGACGGCACCCGCGACGAGGAGGCCTTCGACCGCCTGCGGGCGGGCTCGCTCGCGATGCCGACGCTCCCGGCCGCGCTCGGGATGCTCGGCGCCGACGAGGACGTGGCCCGCGAGGCGGCGGACGTGCTCAAGCGGCGCCGGGCCGAGCAGGAGGGGTCGTCGGTGCGCGGCGACATGGTGTAGGCGGCGGACGCCGACGGCGCCGCTCCGCCTCCGCTCGGGCCGCGTTTGGCCGCCACCCGACGGTTTTTTGCTCGGTTCGCCGTGTGGACGGTATGCCAACGCCCACCGACCGCGTCCGGCGCGCGGAACGCTCGCGGATCCGGGTGATGTTCGACCTCGCACAGCGTCACGGCGGCGACCTCGTCCGGTTGGAGGTCGGCGAACCCGACTTCGACACGCCAGCGCACGTGATCGACGCCGCCGCGAGCGCCGCCCGCGACGGCGCGACCCACTACACCTCAAACGCGGGGCTCCCCGCGTGTCGGCGGGCCATCAGCGACACGCTCGCCGCCGAGTACGGCGTCGAGCACGACCCGGACGAGGTCGTCGTCACCGTCGGCGGGATGGAGGCGCTCCACCTGGCGGTCCTCGCGGCGGTCTCGCCCGGCGAGGAGCTGCTCGTCCCGGGCCCGACGTGGCCTAATTACAAGACGCAGGCGACGCTCGCGGACGGGCGCTTCCGCGAGGTCCCCATGCCTGCGGAGACGGGGTTCGCCCTCGACGCGGACCGCGTGATCGACGCGATGAGCGACGACACCGCGGCGGTCGTGCTCACGACGCCCTCGAACCCGACCGGCCGCGTCTTCGACCGCGACGAGTGCCGTGCGGTCGTCGAGGCGGCGGCCGACCACGACGCGTACGTGATCGCCGACGAGGTGTACCTCGGGCTCACCTACGACGGGCCCGCCCAGGGGATCGCCGCGTACACCGGCCACCCGGACCACGTGCTGACGGTCGGCTCCTGCTCGAAGCGGTACGCGATGACCGGGTGGCGGCTCGGCTGGCTCGCGGGCGACCGGGAGATGATAGACGCGGTCGCGACGGTCCGCGAGTCGACCACGGCCTGCGCGTCGAGCGTCGCGCAACACGCCGCGATCGCCGCCTTGACCGGCCCGCAGGAGCCGTTCGAGGAGATGTACCGGGCGTTCGAGGAGCGTCGCGACCTCGTCGTCGACCGCGTCGACGCCATCGACGGGCTCTCGGCTCCCCGCCCCGAGGGCGCGTTCTACGCCTTCCTCGACCCCGGCATCGACACGCCCGCGATCGACGTCGCGAAGTACCTCCTGCGGGAGCACGGCGTCGTGCTCGCGCCGGGCGACGGCTTCGGCGACACGGCCCCCGGGCGGCTCCGCCTCTCGTTCGCGAACTCCGTCGACCGGCTGGAGGAGGGGTTCGACCGGATCGAGGCGGGACTGGCGGAGTACTGATCGCCTACCGCATCAGCTCCCCGCCGTTCACGTTCAGCGTCTCGCCCGTGACGAATCCCGCGTCCCGGAGGTAGGCGGCCGCGTCGGCGATGTCCTCGGGCTGGCCGTACCGGTCGACGGGGATCGCGGCCAGCTCCTCGCGCTTCTCCTCGGGCGTCCGGTCGCCCGTCATGTCCGTCTCCACGTGGCCGGGGGCGATCGCGTTCACCCGTATCTCGGGCGCGAAGTCGCCGGCGTGGCTCCGGGTGAGCGAGAGGAGTGCCCCCTTCGAGGCGGCGTAGTGGCACTCGACCGGCGCGCCGGTGTGCGCGAGGATGGAGGAGACGTTCGTCACCGACGGGCCGTCCTCCGACTCCCGGAGGTGCGGGAGCGCCGCCTTCGTGACGTTGAACGCGGAGTTGACGTTGACGTCCATGACCCGGTCGAAGTCGTCGGGATCGAGGTCCGCGGTGTACACGTGCTGGTCGATCCCGGCGTTGTTGACGACGTGGTCGACCCCGCCGAGGGCGTCGGCGGCGGTCTCCACGAGGTGGGCCGCCGCGTCGGGGTCCGAGACGTCGGCGCCTACGGCGACCGCCGCTTGCCCCCGGTCGCGGACCGCCCCCGCGACGGCCGCGGCGGCCTCGTCGCTGGTGCGGTAGTTGACCGCGACGTCGTAGCCGTCGTCCGCGAACCGAAGCGCGATCGCTCGCCCGATACCCCTGGAGGAACCCGTCACGAGTGCGGCCGGCATGTGTCCCGAGTCGACCCGGTCCGACTTCGACCTTCCGGACGCGGCGGCGGAACGCCGCGTCCGTCAGTCCCCGGTCTCGACCCGTCCCACGGTCACGTCGAAGGGGACGCGCTCGACGCGCTCGTACTCGCCGGCGCCGATCGCCTCGACCACCTCGCGGCCCATCTCGCGCCAGCGCCGCCGGAGGTCGTCGTACGCGTCCACGGAGGTCGCGGCCACCAGCTCCTCGCGGTGGTCGGCGAGGCCGCCGCCGGACGCCTTCCGGGCCGCCGACGCCAGCGCGGGCTCCGCGTACGGGGCCGCCGTCCGCTTCTCGTGGACGTACCGGCGGGTGCGGAGGTCCTCGACGCCCGCCGCCGCGAACGCCTCCCGGACGCGGTCGCCGAGGGCGACGTCGGTGCCGACGCCCTCGAGGTACGCCTCGCGCGCCTCCCGCTCCAACCGCTCCTCGGCGTCGACGGTGGACGTCACCGTCACGTCGCCGTTGTCCGGTTCGATCGCGGCGACGAGGTCGGCGGAGACGCGCGCGAGCTCCCGGACCGCGGCGACCGGCTCGGGGAGGTTGATGAGGAGGGCCTGACAGACGGCGAGGTCGACGGCGCCGTCCGGGAGCGGGAGCCGGGTCGCGTCGCCGGCGACGTACGGGAGTCCCGTCTCCTCGCGGGCGACCGCGAGGAGGTCCGTGTCGGCGTCGACGCCGATCACGGTCGCGTCCGGCCTCGCCTCCGCGGCGAGGACGCGGGTGAGTTCGCCCGTGCCGCAGCCGACGTCGACGACGCGGCGGCGGCTCGCCAGCTCGAGGTCCGCGAGGGCCGCCCGGTCGTCGGCCCACATCCCCTGCCGGGTGTGTTCGAGGTACTCCGCGGAGAAGCGTCGCACGGCACCGCGTTCGACGCGGGACGAATTAAACGTGGGGAAGCCGAGCGCCCGGGCGCGCTCCGACTCTCAGTCTTCGTCGCCCTCGCCGTCGCCGCCGCTCCCGAACCCGACGAGGTCCGAGAGCAGCGCGGCGGTGACGCCGGCGCAGTAGCCGACGAACGCGCCGGTCAGCCCGACCGCGGCGAAGGCCATCGTCACCCCGCCGATGGGGGAGTCGCCGGGGCCCACGCCCGGGACGCCGAAGACGGTCCCGACGACCACGAGCGCGGCGAAGACGACCGCGGGCACCGCGCCCACCGCGAGACACGCCGGGCCGCCGCAGCGCGCGTACCCGCCGACGGCCGCGATCGGCGCCGGCGCGTAGAACGCCAACAGCGGGACGAGCCGGTCGGTCAGCGCCGCCGCGGTCGGGAGACCCGCACGCTCGGCGACGACCGCGACCGCCAGCGAGAGCGCCACCAGACCGGCGAATCCGCCGACCATCGTGAGGGCCAAGCGGCGACGACGACCGATGAGGAGCGCCTCAGTGGTGGTCATATCCGTGGATCTCGGCTCCGACCACATAAAGGCGCGTCGGACAATTGTAACTAAATTCGGGGGTTTCCTCCCCTTCGCTCCCGCGACGGCCCGGCCGCCCCGGGCTCACTCCGCGCGCAGTTCGCGGACGCGCTCGATGTTCCACGCGAAGCTCTTCCCGTTCTCGGTCGGCGTCTCCAGCGCCAGCGGCACGTCCGTCAGGTCCGGGTGGTTGACGATCCGCTCCATCCCGGCCTCGCCGATGTGGCCCTCGCCGATGTGGGCGTGCTCGTCCTTGTTGGTGCCGCAGGCGTGCTTCGAGTCGTTGAGGTGGATGTACTCCAGGTGTTCCAACCCGACGGCGTCGTCGAACTCGGCGACGGTCTCGTCGACCGCCTCGGGCGTCGAGAGGTCGTAGCCCGCCGCGAACGCGTGGGCCGTGTCGACGCAGACGTCGATGTCCGTCTCGGTGCGGTCGATGATCCCCGCGAGGTGTTCGAACTCGTCGCCGAGCTTCGTCCCGGCGCCCGCGTCGCTCTCGATGAGGATCGTGACGCCGTCGGGGACGTCGACGTCGTCGATGACGCTCGCGGCGTTGTCGAGGCCGCCCTCCACGCCGGCCCCCGTGTGCGCGCCGAGGTGAACGTTGACGTACGGAATGTTCAGCTTCGCGGCCGCGTCGACCTCCTTCTGCATGGAGTCGAGCGACTTCTCGCGGAGCCCCTCCTTCGGCGTACAGAGGTTGACGAGGTAGGAGGTGTGGATCACCCACGGCCCGACTAGGTCGCGTTCGGTCCCCTCGCGGAACTGCGCGGCCTCCTCGTCGCTGATGTCCGGGTCCTGCCACACCTGCGGGGAGTGCGTGAATATCTGTCCGCAGTTGCCGCCGAACTGCTTCTGTCTGAACACCGCGTTGGCGATGTTCCCGTACGGCGGCGTTTCGGGATCGTTCGACGCCCGCGAACCGGAGATCGAGACGTGCGCGCCGATCTTGAGACTCATACCGCTACAACGGGGGCGATTGAAAAAGCCCCTTCGGAACCGGTTGGTCCGGTTCCCCTCCCGTTCCGGCGACTACGCGCCGTCGTTTCCCGGTCGGATCCGGACCCAGCCGTCGTCGCGGTACTTCTCCTCGACGAGCTCCTCCGCCCGCGCGAGCTCCGCGCTCGACCACGAGCCGTCGCGGTCGAGCGCGACCGCGTCGGCCCGGCCGTTCTCGCCGTCCGCCTCGTCGCCACCGCCCTCGTCGCCGTCTCCGCCCGTCACCCACGCGACGAGCGCGTCTTCGACGGCCGCCGCGGCGTCCGCCCGGTCGGCGTCGGCCAACTCGTCCATCCCGACGACGCGCTCGCGGAACTCCTCGGGCGTGACCGGCGGGTCGGAGAAGACGCCGAGGTGGCGCTCCGCGTCGACGGCGAACGTCAGCGAGCCGTGCTGGATCACGGCGTCGCGCTTTCGGTACTGCGCGTTGCCGGCTATCTTCCGGCGGTCCGTCGCGCCCTCGTCGCCGTCGCCGGCCGCGCCGCCAGCCTCCGTCGCGCCGTCGGCCTCCGGCTCCGCCGAACCGCCCGCCACCACGTCGTGCGCGGGGTGAAGCTCCCGGAGGTAGCAGGCGGGGCGGTACAGCTCCGGCACCGACTCCTCGACGTAGCCCGCGTCGATCTCGATGCGGTCGAACGCGTCGAGGACCGGCTCGCAGAGGAGGTGGTAACAGTCGAGCAGTTCGCCGGGCACGTCGGCGGCCGGCACCGCGACGGAGTACGCGACGTCCCCGCGCCCGTCGTGGTAGATCCCGCCGCCGCCGGTCTGTCGGCGGGTCACGTCGATCCCCTCGCGCTCGCAGAACGCCCAGTCGACCGTCTCCGGGTCCTGCCGGTAGCCGAGCGTGAGACAGCTCGGCTCCCATCGGTACGTGCGGACCGTCGCGGGGCCGCCCGCCGCCGCCGTCTCCGCCGCCACCTCGTCGAGCGCCATCTGCATCGGCCCCGGACGGGCCTCCTCTCGGATCAGCCGCCAGTCGCCCGTCGGCGCGGTCATGCGCGCCTCTCCGCCCGCCGTCCCGAAAGCGGTTGCGTTCGGACGACGACCCGGTCGAAACGGGATTTGCTATCGCGGAATGAGATTTATCGCACCGCCTCGCGGAACGCGCGTCCCTTTTAGGAATCCCCGGAGTAGGGGGCGTATGGTCCGAAACGTCGCCGGCGACATGGCGGAGCTCGAACCCGAGGACTTCTATCTCCTCTCGGGCGTCGAGCAGGGGATGCGATTCTCGGAGTGGGTCCGCCGGGACAAGATCCCCGACTACGCCGACCTGACGCGCGAGGAGGTGGACTACCGGATCGACCGGTGTCTCGACCGCGAACTGATCCAGCGGAAGACGATCCAGTACGAGGGATACCAACTCACGTTCGAGGGGTACGACGCCCTGGCGCTCCGCACGTTCTCCGAACGCGAGACCATCGACGGCGTGGGCTCGCCCCTGGGGTTCGGCAAGGAAGGAGACGTGTACGAGGCCCAGTCGTTCAAGCCGCTCGCCCTGAAGTACCACCGCGAGGGATACACCAACTTCCGCGAGGTGAACCGCGAGCGCGAGTACACCGCCGACCGCGACCACGTCTCTTGGATGTACACCGCGCGCAAGGCGGCCGAGCGCGAGTACGAGGCGATGGAAGCGATGTACCCCGACGTGAGCGTCCCCCGCCCCGTCGACCACAACCGCCACGCCATCGTGATGGACAAGTTCGACGGCGCGGAACTCTCGCGCGCGAGACTCGAACCCGAACAGGCCTCCGCGGTCCTCGATCTGGTCCTCCGCGAGCTGGTCACCGCCTACGACCTCGGCTGGGTCCACGCCGACATGTCCGAACACAACGTCGCGGTCGCGGAGAGCGGCGTCACGATCTTCGACTGGCCGCAGGCGGTCCCCGTCGACCACGAGAACGCCGGCGAGTTCCTCGAACGCGATGTCGCGAACCTCCTGCGGTACTTCAGCCGGAAGTACCCCCACGAAGTCCCTCGAGACGCCGATATCGAGGGGATCGCCGGCGCTATCGCCGACGGCTCGTTCGAATCGGTCCGCGCGTTCGCGGCAGAGTAAATCGCATAGCGCGATACGAAATCGTTCGCCCCGTCCAGTCTACTGTTTCCGAATTCTGGAGTTATCGTCTTGTGGGAACTACTGGTGGATATTATAGTCTAATAAACACTATGATTAAATGTGATGTACAGGGTACTCGTTCCGGTCGACAGAAGTGAGGAACGCGCGTTCCACCAGGCACAGTACGTGTCACGGCTTCCGAACGCCCCCGACGATGTCGAGGCGACGGTGTTGTTCGTGGTGCCTCCGGATGAGTTCAGCGACGCCGACACGGTGGAGTTCTCGGACATCGACGCGGCCGTCGGGGCGGCCAACCTTCTCGAGGGCGAGGGCGTTTCCGTGACCCGAACCGTGGACGACGGCGGTATCTCGGACCAGATCGTCCGTTCCGCTGAGGGGCTCGAAGCCGACGAGATCGTTATGGGCGGACGCAAGCGGTCGGGCGTCTCCCGTGTGCTGCTCGGTAGCACGGTTCAGGACGTTATGCTCTCGGCCGAGCGGCCAGTTACCATCACGAGCGAGACGGGCGTGCCCGGCGAGGGGATCCGACAGGTTCTGGTACCGGTCGACGCCGACGCGGGACGCGCCCATCATCAGGCGGCGTACGTTGCGGGGCTGCCCGAGGCGGCGGAGACCGTTGAAGCGACGGTTCTCGTCGTGTTCCGTCACCAGGACTACAAGGGGGCCCCTCCCCACACGTTCGAGGAGATCAACGCGGCAGTCGAGGCGGCCGATACCCTCGAGAACGAGGGGATCCCCGTCGAGCGCGTCGCCATCGGGGGCGAGGTGGCCCGGAAGATTCTCGACGTGGCGGCGGAACGCGATGCCGACAGCATCGTCATGGGCGGGCGTAAGCGGTCGGGGCTCCAAGAGGTACTCATTGGGAGCATCACGCAGGACGTCATGCTCTCGACCGAGCGGCCGGTCACTATCACCGGCTGACCTCGGTCGAGCGCCGTCCCACGTCAACAGTAGTCACGATCATCGCGCGCAATGCTGTACACTGTTGGTCTGAGCAATCCGGTATCGAGCAGATCAAAGTCGCCGAGGACGCCCCGGTAGCCGGACATACGCTCGCGGAGATCAGCCTCCCGAGGGGGAGCCTTGTCATCTCGGATCGGAACCGAACACGGATAGCACGTGCCGATATGGAACTCGAACGCGGCGAGTATTACATCGCCGGCGCCGAGTCCGGAACGGTAGGCCGCGAGGCCGGACGGGCCACGGTGGACGGCCTCTACGCGGCCGGATGGATGACGAACGAGACGGTCCACCAGGCGGTCGTGAGCGCGGGCCACGACGCGCGCGCCGCCGTCTCGCTGATCCGGGACGACGTCGCCACGCGTTATTGGCCCGCCGTCGCCGACCACTACGTCGACTGGGTCGTTCGCGAGGGGCGATACGCGGGCGACGCTCGCTGTCGGGAGGTTCGACGTGCGTTCCACGAGACGGCTCGGCCCCACAGCCTCGCCGACGTCGACGACGCCGACGCCGAGTCGCTGCTGGAGACGGTCCGCTCGGAGTTCACCGAGTCGGTCGCGGTGGCGCTCGCGCTGACGACCGACGCCTCGTCCACCCCCTAGCTGAAGCGGACGATCGTCGGCGAGACGACCGCGCGTCGGAACGAAGTCATCGCGGTCGCGGAGGCGCTCGCCCGCGAGGCGGAGCACCTGTTCGAGGCCGCCGACGTCGTCGACGAGGTCACCGGGCGCGTCGTCGCCCTCGACGAGACGCCGCTGACGGCGCTCGGTTTCGACGCGCTCGGGCGTGGATGTACGCCGCGCTCTTCGCCCCGGAGGACGATCGTGGCGCCGACGGACCCGACAAACGCCCGTCGAACGAGGTCGGCGGCGAGATCCGAGGGGGCGAACGATGACCGGCGCCCCGCGGTACCTGTCGACCGTGTACATCCGCGGACACCGGGACGAGGCGCCGATCCAGACGAGCGCTGTGGACGAGGCGCCGGACCGGCCGCCGAGCGTCTCGCCGACAAAGCGCGCTCGACCGGCCGTTCCGACCGGTTCCGGCCGCCGGCTTCCCGTTTCGGCGAAGTGTTAGGCGAGCCTAAGATCCGAAACCGATTTAATCCTTTAGGGTGGCCTAAATCGTATGGAACCAGACGCGGACCGATCCCCCGCGACGCGACGCGACGCGATCAGGTACTGCGGCGGCGTCGCCGGCGCGGGACTGCTCGCCGGGTGCGCCGGGACCGATCCGGCGCCGGACGGTGCCGAGGGAGACGACGGCTCGGCGAGCGGCGGTTCGAACGGGAGCGGTTCGGCCGACGGCGACGGTGCCGGCGGCGAGGACGGCTCGTACACGGCCGAGATGGCGCCGGCCGGCGAGGTCGCGTTCGACGCGGTCCCGGAGGACGTCATGGTGTACAGCCTGCTGTACGCCGACCTCGCGGTCGCGCTCGGTCACGGCGGCGCGGTGAACTCGCTCGGTTTCGACGCGAACGCGGGCGGGAACACGCTGGACGCCTACTACGCGCGCCTCGACGGCGTCTCCTTCGACGCCGAGGGGCTCACGCAGCTCAACTCCGGCTCCGGCGGCATCTCCGTCGACCGCGAGCTCCTCTACGAGCTCGACAGCGACCTCCACCTCGCGGACCCGTGCCTGTTCGCGTCCTTCGACGGCTGGAGCGCGGCCGACGTGGCCGAGGTCCGCGACAACGTCGCGCCGTGGTTCGGGAACGTCTACAGCCGCCGGCACTCGGACCCCCCGGAGCCGTGTCGCGACGACTACGAGTACTACGCGCTCCCCGAGATCGGCGAGCGCGTCGCCGCCGCCTTCCGCGAGACGGAGCGCTTCGCCGCGCTCGACGCGGTCCGCGAGGACCTGATCGAGACGATCCGGAGCGACCTCCCGCCGGCCGAGGAGCGCCCGACGGTCGCCGCCCTCATCTACATGGACGGGACCTACTACCCCTCCCGGACCGACGGGCCGGGCTTCGCGAACGCGCACGTCCGTCCGTTCGACGTCCCCGACGCCTTCGCCGCGGACGAGGTCACCTACGAGACGGCCTACGACCACGAGCGGCTGCTGGAGGTCGACCCCGACGTCATTCTCCACCAGTACGGGATCGCCTCCTACTACGACGTCGGCGCGGTCCGCGAGGAGCTGGCCGACCACTCGGTCGCCGGCCGGCTCTCCGCGATCGAGAACGACCGCTTCTACCCCTCCGGAACCCCGGTGCAGGGGCCGATCATGAACCTGTTCCAGCTGGAGATGACGGCGAAACAGCTGTTCCCGGGTCGGTTCGGCGAGTGGCCCGGCTACGAGCACGGCGACGACTACCCGGCGATTCCGCCGGCCGAACGGCTGTTCGACCGCGAGGAGGTCGCCGCGATCG
>NZ_NHPE01000091.1:0-2431 GCF_002252895.1 Halorubrum sp. Eb13
CGCCGCGCCGGCGCCCGCCGTCCTCCGTACCGTTTATGCCCGCGGGCGCCCGGACTCGCGGTATGCCAACTGCGGACCGAGAGGTCGCCACGGGGCTCCCGCCGGGCGTCGCCGACGCCCGCGAGGAGCTCACGCCGATGCTCTCGCAGTACGCGGACCTGTGTGCCGCCCACGAGGACGCGCTGGTGCTGTTCCAGGTCGGCGACTTCTACGAGGCGTTCTGCGAGGCGGCCGAGGCCGTCGCGCGGGTCTGCGAGGTGACGCTCACGGAGCGCTCCGACTCGACCGGCGACTACCCGATGGCGGGGATCCCCATCGACAACGCCGCCCCCTACCTCGAATCGCTGCTCGACGCCGGCTACCGCGTCGCCGTCGGCGATCAGGTCGAGGACGCCGAGCAGGCGTCCGGCCTCGTCGACCGCGCCGTCACGGAGGTGATCACGCCCGGGACCGTCGTCGAGGACGACCTGCTGGAGTCGGGCACCACGAACTACGTCGCCGCGGTGGCGGCCGGCGAGACCGATGCGGACGCGGGGGGCGGCGTCGGCCTCGCCGCCGTCGACGTCTCCACGGGCGAATGCCTCGTCACGTCGGGCGACCGCGACGCGGTCGCCGGGGAGCTCGACCGGATCGCGCCGGCCGAGCTGATCGCGGGGCCGGACGCCCCGACGTTCGAGCCGGCGGACGCCGAGCGCGGCTGGACGGTCCACGAGTACGACCCCGGCGTCTTCGAGCGCCGCGCCGCGACGGAGCGGCTGGAGCCGTACCTCCCGGCGCCCGACCGGCGATTCGAGGGCGACGCCGAGCTCCGGGCGGCCGGCGCCGTCCTCGCGTACGCGGAGTACACGCAGGGCGACGACGGGCAGCTCTCGTACGTCACGCGGCTCCGGCGGTACGACCCCCGCGACCGACTGCGGCTCGACGCCGCCGCCCAGCGCAGCCTGGAGCTGTTCGAGAACCGCGGGCTCGGCGCGAGCGACACCCTGTTCGACGCGCTCGACGAGACGAGCTGCGCGCTCGGCCGGCGCTGTCTGGAGCGGTGGCTCCGGCGCCCGCTCGTCGACGCCGACGCGATCCGGAGCCGCCACGACGCGGTCGGCGAACTGGCCGACCGCACGCTGGTCCGCGAGGGAGTCGCCGACGCGCTCGCGGCCGCCTACGACCTGGAGCGCCTCGTCGGGCGCGTCTCGCGGGGGCGGGCCGACGCCCGCGACCTGCGCTCGCTGCACGCGACGCTCGCGGTCGTCCCGGAGCTGAAGTCGCTCCTCGCGAAGGCGGGAAGTGAGGACGCCGGCGGCGACGCCGAGCGCCCGCGGACCGACCACCTCCGCGGCCTCCGCGATCGCCTCGACGAGCTGGTCGCGGTCCGCGACCTGATCGACGAGGCGATCGCGGTCAACCCCCCGCCCGAGATCACCGACGGCGGCGTGATCCGCGAGGGGTTCGACGACGACCTCGACGCGCTCCGCGCGACCGAGCGCGAGGGGCGCGAGTGGGTCGCCGACCTGGAGGCGAGCGAGCGCGAGCGCACCGGGATCGACTCGCTGTCGGTGGGCCACAACCAGGTCCACGGCTACTACATCGAGGTGACCGACGCCAACCTCGACCGGGTCCCCGACGACTACCGCCGCCGGCAGACGCTGAAGAACAGCGAACGCTACGTGACGCCCGAGCTGAAGGAGCGCGAGGAGGAGATCGTCGGCGCCGCCGAGCGCGCGGACGCTCTCGAGTACGAGCTGTTCGCCGACGTCCGCGAGCGCGTCGCGGCTGAGACGGAGCGGATCCAGGGCCTCGCCGACGCGCTTGCCGAGCTCGACGCGTGCTGCTCGCTGGCGACCGTGGCGGTCGAGGCCGACTACGTCCGCCCGGAAGTTCGCGACGACCCCGACGCCGGGATCGAGATCGAGGGGGGCCGCCACCCCGTCGTCGAGCGCGCGGAGGCGTCGTTCGTCCCGAACGACGCCGACCTTCCCCGCGGGTCGGTCGCCGTGATCACGGGCCCGAACATGAGCGGGAAGTCGACGTACATGCGATCGGTTGCGCTCGCGGTCGTGCTCGCGCAGACCGGGTCGTTCGTCCCCGCGCAGGCCGCCACCCTGCCCGTCTTCGACCGGCTGTTCACCCGCGTCGGCGCCTCGGACGACATCGCGGGCGGCCAGTCGACGTTCATGCGCGAGATGAGCGAGCTGACGGAGATCCTCCACGACGCCGGCCCCGCCTCGCTCGTGCTCCTCGACGAGGTCGGCCGCGGCACCGCGACGACGGACGGGCGCGCCATCGCCCGCGCGGCCGCCGAGTTCGTCCACGACGAGCTGGGCGCCACCGCGCTCTTCGCCACGCACTACCACGGGCTCACCGATCTCGCCGAGGAGTGCGAGCGCGTCTTCAACCTCCACTTCACCGCCACCCGCGAGGGCGGTGAAGTGGAGGT
>NZ_NHPE01000112.1:0-1141 GCF_002252895.1 Halorubrum sp. Eb13
CTGCTCCGGCTCGTACTCGACGTCCTCTAGGCCGAGCCCAATCGCCAGCGCGTTGAGATTGAGGTTGTGACCGAGGTCGGCGCTTGACACGATGTTCTGCACCGTTATTTCGGGATCCTCTTCAACGGGGATCTGGAGTCCGCGAAGCTTCTCGAAGATGATCCCGAGCGCTTCGTGGACGTCATCGATGCTCTTTGCGCCCGTGCACACTATCTTCCCCGACCGGAAAATGAGTGCGGCCGCCTTCGGCTCTTGAGTCCGGTAGACGAGGCCGGGGAAGTTGTCCGGGTTAAAATCGGCGCCCGGGAGGTCCTCTGCGAGCGCTTCCAAGTCGAGCTCTTGGCCGATACCGGTCGATGCAACGACGTTCTGGATCTCGATCGAATCAGCAGGGTTCGTCATCGTTCGCTTTTATATGCGTCCCCCTCCCTTATAAACGCCCGTGGTATAAACAACCGCTCGCTCGCGGTGTGTTCCTCACTACTTTCCTTTTTATCCGCGGGGCCCGGGCGGTTCAACCCTGTCCTGACGATTACAGCTGCGTGTTACTGCTACTGTGCTGCTGTGTTACTACTCCTTTCGTTGTTCGCGCACGCACGTGACTAGCAATCAGTTCGAGACGAGCAGTATCTCTCCACCGAGAGCGGACTATCGCCGTCGAAGTTCACTTTACTTTTTCCCGGTCGGAGCGCTCGTTCATCCGTGGTCGAAACGGCGTCTCGAACCCCACGCTCACGAAGCGACCTCAACGGGATCCGTCGCTGAATCTCCCCCGCGGCCTCGCTTCAGTCAGTGACAGAAAACAAATAATTTCTCGCAAATCAGTTCCTGCAGTTCGACCGAACCACCTCTCCTCGACGGGCTCCGGATGTCTTCAGTTCGCGATCCGTCGTGGCAACCTCTCTCAATGAAACCGCATGACGTGGCGGCGATGGTTCGACGGGTTTAAGTACAAGCCGGGGTTCATGTTGAATGCGAAGGTCCCCCGGCGTGGGGGACAACGGCCGGCCGCACCGCGGCCGGTCAAAGCGTTCCGACGTGCTTAAGTGTATAAGCCCGTTCGGTTGAAACGCAAAGAACGCACCGCGGATTCGGGCCGTTCAATTCGGCCCGGTTTCGCAGAGTCGGTTCGACCGACTCA
>NZ_NHPE01000100.1:0-316 GCF_002252895.1 Halorubrum sp. Eb13
TCCCGTCGACGCTCCCGCGGGCGACGATTCGCCCCTCGTTCATCACGACGACGCGGTCGCAGACGGACTCGACGTGGTAGAGGTTGTGCGCGGAGAAGACGACGGTCTTCCCGGCGGCGCGGAGCTCGCGGGTGAACTCCAGCACGGAGTTCGTCGTCACCGGGTCGAGCCCCGAGGCCGGCTCGTCGTACACGAGCACGTCCGGGTCGTTGACCAGCGACCGCGCGATGGCGACCTTGCGTTTCATCCCCTTCGACATGTCTCCGAGCCGGCGCTCGCGGTGGTCGAGTTCGAGCCGGTCGAGCGCGGCCGCGAT
>NZ_NHPE01000100.1:336-10137 GCF_002252895.1 Halorubrum sp. Eb13
CCCGCGCCGTTCGGGCCGACGATGCCGAACACCTCCCCCTCCTCGACGGAGAAGTCGCTGTCGACGACGGCCGCGAAGTCGCCGTACGTCTTCCGCAACCCCGCCACCTCGATCATGGAGACTGGTCGTCCGCGGGCCGGGTTAAACCCACCTCCGCGGCTATCACCCGCGAGAACGGAACCGAGGGAGCCGCGTCGCTCGCGGCACCGGAGCGGAACCGCTCGGACCGTCGGAAGCCGCGGGTCGACATCGACGCTCCGGCGGCCGAGAAGTCCCGACGGTTCGTCCGCGTCAGTCGGTGTACGGCTTCTCGATGTTCGCGTCGCCGCTGATGTACGCGTTCATCCGACGGGTGATCCCGTCGAACAACGTGATGAGCGGCGAGAGGACGCGCTCGACGAGTCGGACCGGCGACGCGATCCGCAGCGACCACGTCTCGGCGTTTCCGAGGCCGAACGCCTTGGGGACGATCTCGCCGAACAAGAGGACGAGAACGCTCGTACAGACGGTCGTCACCACGACCGCGGCGCCGGAGGGGAGGTGGCTGGCGACCAGAACGGTCACGATACTCGAGATGGCGATGTTGACGACGTTGTTACCGACGAGCAGCGTCACCAGCAGTCGATGGGGGTCGTCGTAGAGTTCCTTCAGGACGTGTCCCCGCGGGTCGTCCGAGTCGGCCTGCCGCTCGAACCACTCCGCCGGAAGCGAGAAGATCGCGGTCTCAGAGCTCGAGAAGAACGCGCTGAATCCCAGTAGCACCGTTACCGCGACGATCCCGGCCAACCCGAGTGCGACTCCGACCATACGGTGTATTTAAAAACGACCTCAAAGAGGGTGTCGGCCGGGCGCGATAGGCTCAGGGTCGCTCCGCTCCCGATTCGGCGTACGACGCGCCGCTGGTCGGCCGCGTCGTCAGAACTGGGCAGTCGGTGTCGGTGCGTTACTCCTCTTCTTCCTCTTCCTCGACCGGGCCTCGGCCTCGTTCCCAGACTCGCTTGGCCGATGTGTCGTGCGGTGCAGTGTGCGAGACGTCTTTCATGGTGTCGCGGTCGTCTGCCATATTGGACTAGTCTAGCGATGATCCCCGTATTAACCCTTCGTGGAAAGAGATAATGAGTCCTGATACCATTTAAGGTATTAATATACGTCGGCTTAACTACGACGAGATCGTTTGACGGATCGTGAATTACCGGTCTCGTTCGAACGATAAATCGGACGGACGTTTCGATTTCGACGGGGGTTTGGACCTCGAAGGGCTTTGCGGCCCGAGCGGGTCCGGCGGCGAGTCCGCGTCGACGGTCGTCCGGGAGGGAACGACGCTCGCCGTGGGTCGCGACGTCGCGGTCCCGCCGTCGGTCGCCGCCGAGGCCCTCCGCGACACCCGCACCTGGCCGGACTGGGGGCCGGCGATCGACGCGGTCGAGAGCGACGACCGCTACGTGACTCGGGGGACGAGGGGACGGGTCCGGGTCGGCGGCGCGTGGGTCCCGTTCCGCGTGACCGCGTGCAACGGGCGGCGCTGGGACTGGCGGGTCGCCGGGATCCCGGCGACCGGCCACCGCGTCGACAGCTACGCCGGGGCGTCCGACCGCAGCCGCGTCGTCGTCGAGGTGCCGATCGCCGCGGCCTGGTACGTCCCGGTCTGTCGGCGCGCGCTCGACCGGTTCGCGGCGCTCGTGGAGGACGAGACCGAGGGCTAGCGGACTGCGAGGGGAGTCCGTCGAGCGGACGAGAGCGACCGAACTGCGACGACGCCGCGCTACGGCGGCCGCTCCAGCTCGTACCGGTCGTCGGTGCTCGCGTACCAGCCGCCGGCGAGCCGGCCGACCGTGTCGAGCCGGTCCACGTCGATCGCCCCGTCGGTAAGCGCCGCCTCGGCGACGTGGGCGTACACGACCTCGCCGAGCACCAGCGTCGAGGTGCCGATCTCGACGGCGTCGTACAGCCGGCACTCCAGGCTCACGGCCGCCGCGGCCACCCGGGGCGCGTCGACGCGCGCCGACGGCGCGCGGTCGATCCCGACGTGATCGAACTCGCTCTCCCCCGCCTCGAGCGTCGCGCTCGACGCGTTCATCGCCTCGACGACGTCCTCGGTGACGACGTTGACGACGAACGCCTCCGTCTCCAGGGCGTTCGCGAGCGTGTCCTTCGGGTCGGCCGCGGTCGCCACCGGCGAGAACGCGACGACCGGCGGGTCGATCGCGACGGTGTTGAAGAAGCTGTACGGCGCGAGGTTCTCGCCGGCCGGGCCCCGCGAGGAGACCCACGCGATCGGGCGCGGCGTCACCGCGGTCGAGAGCAGGCGGTACGGCGACCCGAAGGCGTCCGGCTCGCCGCTGCGGTGAGACGCCCCGGTCGCCTCGGTCACCGGGTCGTCGTCGGAGCGTTCGTCAGCGAAGCGCTCGTCCGCCATTCAGCTCTCGTACCCCTCGGCGAACGGGTCGATCTCCTCGCTGCCGGGCTCCTCCTCGTCGCGGGTGAACCCCGGCCCCTCCGTCGCCAGCTCGAAGACGAGCCCGTCGGGGTCGCTGAAGTAGATGCTCTTGAAGTAGGTGCGGTCTTTCACCTCGGAGACGCGCACCTCCTGTTCGCGGAGGTGCGCCTGCCACTCGCGGAGCGTCTCCTCGTCCGCGACGCCGAACGCGAAGTGGTGGCTCGCGCCCGGGCCGGGCGCGCCCTGCGAGTTCGGGTACTCGAAGTAGGTGACGTTGGTCCCCGGCTCCCCCGCCGGCGTGGACGAGAAGTAGTAGTGGGGCGTCCCCGGGTCGTCGTAGTTCTGGGTCCGCTTGACCGTGTGCCAGCCGAGCGCGTCCTCGTAGAACGCGACCGTCTCGTCCATGTCGGTGCAGATGTTCGTCACGTGGTGCAGTCCGGTGGTGGGCGGGGCGTCGGTCATGATCGTGTAATCGAGTGGTCGCGGAGTCAGTTAGTGGTACTGGCGGCTCGGAACCGCGGTCAGAAGACGGGACGGTCGGCTCGGCGCGGCCGCGTTCAGTACGGCGCGGTCGCGTTCAGTTCGGCGCGGTCCGGGCCGTTCAGAACAGGCCGATCCCCAGCGCGTAGGGCCACGCGGTGCCGCCGACGGCGAGCAGCGCGACCGCGGCGCCGGCGCCGTAGACGTTCTTGAGGAAGCCCGTCATCTCGTTCTGCTTCTCCTCCGGGTCGTCGACCGACCAGAAGTCGTGCATCGTCACGGCCGAGACGAGCAGGAAGGCGGCGAGCGCGCCGGCCGCGAGCACGGGGAAGACGCCGACGACGATTCCGAGCCCGCCGAGCACGAGCACGAGCCCGGAGGCGACCACCGAGAAGCGGGGCGCCGGGAGCCCCTTGAACTCGGCGTAACCGGCCATGGTGTCGACGTCCATGAAGTGGTTCAGGCCCATGAACGCGAGCGTCGCGCCGAACAGGATCCGGCCGATAAGGAACAGTTCGCCCGCGAGCGGGGCGTCGATCTGTAGCGGTAGCGTCGTGAATTCAGCTAACATCGTGTAACTACGTATACGGACGTAACCTATTTATCGCTTCCCGGACAATAGTGTAAGTAGGTAACACCGATGTCATCGCAGGACCTCGCCGGCTCCGATCCGGCGGAAACGACAGAGACGCAGGCCGAGACGGGCGACGCGTCCGCCCCGGACACCCCGTGCCCCGTCGTCGACTCGCTCGAACAGATCGGCTCGCGCTGGCGGCTCGTCGTCCTCCACGAGCTGTTGAACGGCGAGTCGCGGTTCAACGAGCTCAAGCGCGAGACGGACGCGAACGCACGGACCCTCTCGCGCGTGCTCGACGACCTCCAGGAGACCGGTTTCGTCGACCGCCGGCTCGAAGAGGAGTCGCCGGTGGCGACGTACTACAGCCTCACGCCGAAGGGGGAGTCGCTCGCGCCCGTCTTCGAGGAGATCGACGACTGGGCCCACGAGTGGCTCGCCGAATGTAGCGGGTAGAATCCGATGACGCGGTCGGCGATCGGTTATAAGTGGAACTCGGTTTCACTGCTGTTTGTTTATAAGCGGTTGCTGATGGATCGAGGGTGAACACCCCCCAAAGCCCCAACCGCGAGGGCTCGCGCCTCTGGAGCCGGCGGCGGAGCCGCCGGCGACTGCCCCTTTGAGTCCCACCCGACCGCACCTCGACTGCAGCCTCGCGCCTCCCCAGCCTCGCCGCGGCCGCCAATGGCGGCCGCGGGCTCCCTCGCGCGTGCGGTTCGCGGCCCGAGGGGCCGCTCACAGGCACGCGCCGCCGCACTGCTCATTTTTATAAGCGTCAGTGCCGGCGTTCGCCCTTCTTATAAACCGCGTCGCCGGCCACCGGCTCCCGCCGGCGAAACGCACACGTTACCTCGGTCCGTACGGATCCGCGTGTACGCCGGACTGAAAAACACCCCCTGTTGCCTCTGCGGTCGCGACGACACCCACACCCGGATCGCGGTGCCGCCGCGGGCGCTCACGCTGATGGAGAACGGCGGCCCCATCTCGTGGCGCGACGTGGTCGAGACGGTGACGATCCGCTTCTGCGCCGACGACTGGGAGCTCGTGAGCGACCTCGCCATCGAGATGGACGCCCACCCGCTCTCGCGGTGCAACGCGGCGCACGTCTCGCTCGACCTCCGCGAGGACCACGAGGCCCTGCTGTCGGCGGTGAAAGGCGAAACCGATCAGACCGAGCTGGAGTCACGGCTGGCGGCCGAGGCCGAGGCGACGCTCGACGCGGTCGACGACCCCTACACCGAGGAGCGCGACGTTGTCGAAGCGATCGTGGTGTTGCGCGCGCTGGAGGAGCTGGGCGTCCGCGACCGTCCCGGCGATCGAGTCACGCCCTAGGACGGCGAGCGGTCCTCGCGCGACGAGCGGTCTTCGCGCAGCCAACCGTCACCGTTCGTCGGTCACCACCGCACCTCGAACCCGTCCAGCCCCTCCGGCTCCTCGTACGTCGCGTCGACGTCGTCGACGTCGGCCGCCTTACTCCCCGTCTCGCACCACGCGACCGTCTCCCGGACCGCGTCCTCCGGTCCCTCGAAGACGGCCTCGACGCGCCCGTCGTCGAGGTTGCGCACCCAGCCGTCGACCCCCTTCTCGCGGGCGGTGTCGCGGGTCGTCGCACGGTAGTAGACGCCCTGCACGCGTCCCGAGACGTACACGTGCGCTCGCCTGCGGTCGGACATACGCCGAGCGTGGGCCCGCCGCGGTCTTAAACGCGACGCCCGACGCCCGAGGCGTTGCGGCCGCGGTCGACGGCCCGCAACCGACGACTTCTAACGAACGGCCGCCGACACCGCGGGTATGGACCTGTTCGGAACCGCGGGGATCCGCGGAAGCGCGACGGAGCGGGTCACCCCCGAGCTCGCGCTCGCGGTGGGACGCGCCGTCGCGGCGGAGATACGGCAGGACGCTGAGACCGACGGAGAGGGGTCGACGGCGGACGACTCGCGCCCCGCCGAAATCGCGCTCGCCCGCGACGGTCGCGTGACCGGGCCCGCGCTCGCGGCGACGATGGAGTCGGGGCTCGCGTCGGGCGGCGTCCGCGTTGTGCGCGCGGGGCGGCTCCCGACGCCGGCGCTCGCGCACGCCTCGCGGGGGCGGTACGGAGTCATGCTCACCGCCTCGCACAACCCGCCGACCGACAACGGGATCAAGCTGTTCCGCGACGGCAGCGAGTTCGACCGCGAGGCCGAGCGCGCCGTCGAGGAGCGCGTGGCGGGCGAGGCGCCGCCGGCGGCGTGGGACGCGTGGACCGAGGCGGAGCGCGTCGACCCGCTCGACGGGTACCTCGCCGACGTCCGCGCGTACGCGGAGCGGTTCGGCGCCCCGCTCGACGGGCTCCGGGTCGCGGTGGACTGCGGGAACGGGATGGCTGCGCCGGCGACACCGACCGCGCTCCGCGAGATGGGCGCCGAGGTCGTCACGCTCAACGGGAACGTCGACGGCCACTTCCCCGGGCGCGGGAGCAAGCCGACCCCGGAGACGCTGCGGGACCTCCGGGCGTTCGTGGCCGACGCCAACGAGGGCGTCGCTGACCCGGGCCGCCGGACTGTGAGCGACGACGACGCCGAGGGCGGCGAGGGCGACGGGAACGACGACCCGGAGGGGTTCGCCTTCGGGATCGGGCACGACGGCGACGCAGACCGGATCGTCATCGTCGACGCCGACGGCGAGGTCGTCCACGAGGACACCGTCCTCGCGATGCTCGCGGAGCGGTACACGCGAGAGAGCGACGCCGCCGACCCCGTGGTCGTCACGACGCCGAACGCCTCGGGGCGGATCGACGAGCGCGTCCGCGAGGCGGGCGGGCGCGTCGAGCGAGTGCGCCTGGGCGCGCTCCACGAGGGCATCGCCGCGGTCCGGAATGACGCGACCGAGGCCGGCGCCCTCGGAGAGGCGGGCGCGGTCGGAGAGGCGGGCGCCGCCGGAGAAGTTGGAACCGACACCCGCGTCGTCTTCGCCGCGGAGCCGTGGAAGCACATCCACGTCGGCCTCGGCGAGTGGATCGACGGCGTCGCCTCGGCGGCCGTGATCGCTCGACTCGTCGCCGACGAGGGGCTCGACGGCCTGCGCGAGCCGATCACGGAGCGCCCGTACCGCAAGGCCAGCGTCGACTGCCCGGACGACGCCAAGACCGGCGCGATGGAGCGGCTGGAGACGGCGCTCCCGGAGGCGTTCCCCGGCGCGACCGTGGACACCGACCACGGGGTGCGCCTGGAGTTCCCGGACGCGTCGTGGACGCTCGTCCGTCCCTCGGGCACGGAGCCGTACGTCAGGGTGTACGCCGAGAGCGACGACGTCGCCGACCTGATCGCCGACGTCGAGCGCGTCGTCGCCGAGGCGGTGGCCGCGGTCGAGAACGCGTAACCCGCCGGCCGCCACGGACACGTCCGGGGGGTGCTGAAACGCGGGGCGGATCGACCGAATCGGCGACGTGGCCTCCGTCCTTCTCCGAGAACGGCCGCTCTCGGGCGCCGAGAGCGACGAATTTATGCCGTGTTCCCACTCCCTTGTACCTGACATGGTATCCGACCTCGATCGGCGGCGGTTCGTCAAGGCGGCAAGCGCAGCGGGCCTCATCGGCCTGACGGGCTGCAGCGGCGGCCCGAGCGACGACGGCTCGGACGGCTCCGACGACGGTTCTGACGGGTCCGACGGCTCCGACGGGATGGACGGCAACGACTCGGAGGACGGGTCCGACGGCGAGGACGGCGGGAGCGGCCCGGCGGCGAACGTCGGGATGGTGTACGCGACCGGCGGCCTCGGCGACGGGTCGTTCAACGACCAGGCCCAGCAGGGGGCGATACAGGCGGAAGACGAGCTGGACATCTCGTTCCAGGAGGCGCAGCCGGACGAGGTGTCGCAGTTCAGCACGTTCCAGCAGCAGTTCGCGGAGTCGACCGATCCGGACTACGACCTGGTGTGCTGTATCGGCTTCCTCCAGGCCGACTCGCTGTCAGACACGTCCGAGTCGTACCCGGACCAGGACTTCATGATCGTCGACTCGGTCGTCGACGCGGACAACGTCGCGAGCTACACGTTCAAGGAACACGAGGGATCGTACCTCGGGGGCCTGATGGCGAGCCTGCTCACCACCCGCGACTTCTCGGCGGGCGCGGGCTCGACCGCGGGCGACTCCACGAACGTCGGCTTCGTCGGCGGCGTCGAGTCCGACCTGATCCGGAAGTTCCAGGCCGGCTTCGAGGCGGGCGTCGCCGCCGGCAGCGACGACGTCGACGTCAGCGTCAACTACACCGGGAGCTTCAACGACCCCGCGGCGGGTCGCGAGGCGGCGACCGCGATGTACAACAGCGGCGCCGACATCGTCTACCACGCCTCGGGTAACACCGGAACCGGCGTCTTCCAGGCCGCGCAGGAGCAGGAGAAGTTCGCCATCGGCGTCGACCGCGACCAGTCGGTCACGCGCCCCGACTACGCCGACGTCATCCTCGGGAGCATGGTCAAGCGCGTCGACACGGCCGTCTACAACGCGATCGACGCGACCGTCGACGAGGAGTTCCCGGGGGGCTCGAACGTCGCGCTGGGCCTCGACAACGAGGGCGTCGCGCTCGTCTACGGCGACCAGCTCGGCTCCGAGATCCCCAGCGACGTCCAGGACGAGGTCGCGACCGCGCGCGAGGACATCATCGCCGGCGACATCGACGTCCCATCGGAGGTCTAACGCGGCGCGACGTCGACGTTCCCTCCGAAATGTAGCGCTCGGGACAGGTACTCCGGTCCGGTGTACCGCCCGGACCGGAGCATATCCAAACATATTCACCCGCCCTCAAACCAGAGGGTACTAGACCAATGGCCACAGCCGTCCACCTCGACGGGATCACGAAGCGGTTTCCCGGGGTCGTGGCGAACGACGACGTCGACCTCGAAGTCGAGCGCGGCACCGTCCACGCCCTCCTCGGCGAGAACGGGGCCGGCAAGACGACGCTGATGAACGTTCTTTACGGCCTCTACGAACCGACGTCGGGGGAGGTACGGCTCGACGGCGAGCCGCGCGAGTTCGGCTCGCCGCGGGACGCGATCGACGCCGGGATCGGGATGATCCACCAGCACTTCATGCTCGTCGACCCGATGACCGTCACCGAGAACATCACGCTCGGCAACGAGCCGCGGAAGTGGGGCGGGCTCGCCGTCGACCGGGCGGGATCGCGCGAGGCCGTCGTCGACCTCGCCGACCGCTACGGGTTCGACGTCGATCCCGACGCGCGGATCGAGGACGTTTCGGTCGGCGAGCAGCAGCGCGTCGAGATCCTGAAGGCGCTGTACCGCGGCGCCGACACGCTGATCCTCGACGAGCCGACCGCCGTGTTGACCCCCCAAGAGGTCGACGAGCTGTTCGACGTGCTCACCGAACTCACCTCACAGGGCAAGACGATCATCTTCATCACCCACAAGCTCGGCGAGGCGATGCGCGCGGCCGACGAGATATCCGTCCTCCGAGACGGACGGAAGGTCGGGACCGTCGACGCGGACGCGACCAGCCAGGAGGAGCTCGCGGAGCTGATGGTCGGTCGCGAGGTCCTCTTGGACGTCGACCACGGGACCGCGGAGACGGGCGAGGTCGTCGCCTCGGCCTCGGACGTCGTCGTCGAGGACGAGCGCGGGGTTCGCGCGGTCGACGGCGTCTCGTTCGAGGTCCGAGCCGGCGAGGTGTTCGGGATCGCCGGCGTGGACGGCAACGGGCAGTCAGAGCTCGTCGAGTCGGTGACCGGCCTTCGGACCCCCGACGCGGGCGAGATCCGGTTCCGCGGCGAGGACGTCACGACCGCCTCGCGGCGGCAGCGAATTGAGGCCGGCATGGCGTACATCCCCGAGGACCGGCAGGACCGCGGCCTCGTGATGGAGTTCGACCTGGTCGAGAACGGACTGTTGGGGAGCCAGCACGGCCGCGAGCTCGCCTCCAACGGTCGGATCGACTGGCCGAAGACGCGGGGGCACGCGGAGGCGATCATCGACGAGTACGACGTCCGACCGCCGGACGCCGACGCCGAGGCGGAGTCGCTCTCCGGCGGCAACCAGCAGAAGTTCATCGTCGGCCGGGAGTTCGAGCGCGACCCCGAGCTCGTCGTCGCCTCCCACCCGACCCGAGGGGTCGACGTCGGATCGATCGAGTTCATCCACGAGCGGCTGCTGGAGCTCCGTCGCCAGGGCGTGGCGATCCTCCTCGTCTCCTCGAAGCTGGAGGAGGTACAGGGGCTCTCGGACCGGCTGGCCGTCGCCTACGAGGGCGAGTTCGTCGACGTGGTCGACCCCGACGAGACGACCGAGGAGGAGCTCGGTCTGCTGATGGCCGGCGAGCGGC
>NZ_NHPE01000090.1:0-15392 GCF_002252895.1 Halorubrum sp. Eb13
CTCGGCGCCGCGGTCGGCGAGCTGTACCTCACTGGGCGGCCGCTCATCGTCACGAGCCCGACGCCGAACGAGATCGCCGGCGACCGGGTGCGCGCGCAGTTCGACGACCCCGCCACCGCCGTCGTCGAGGACGCCTCCTTCGACGCGGTCGAGGAGCTGAAAGAGACCGCCGAATCGGCCGACCCCGGCTACCTGATCGCCCTAGGCGGCGGAAAGCCGATCGATATCGCGAAGATGGCCGCCGACCACCTCAACGTCGGCTTCGTCTCCGTCCCCACGGTCGCCTCCCACGACGGGATCGTCTCGGGGCGCTCCTCGATCCCCGAGGGCGACACGCGGCACTCGGTCGCCGCCGACCCGCCGCTCGCGGTCGTCGCGGACACGACGCTGCTCGCGAACGCCCCGTGGCGGCTCACCACCGCGGGCTGTGCCGACATCATCTCCAACTACACCGCCGTGAAGGACTGGCGGCTCGCCCGCCGGCTCCGCAACGTCGAGTACAGCGAGTACGCGGGCGCGCTCTCGGAGATGACCGCGGAGCTGCTCGTCGAGAACGCCGACATGATCCGTCCCGGCTTAGAGGAGTCCTCGTGGGTCGTCGTGAAGGCGCTCGTCTCCTCCGGGGTCGCGATGTCGATCGCGGGCTCTTCCCGACCCGCCTCCGGCGCGGAGCACCTCATCTCTCACCAGCTCGATCGGATCGCCCCCGGAAAGGCGCTCCACGGCCACCAGGTGGGCGTCGCCTCGGTCATGACGGAGTACCTCCACAGCGGCGAGAACGGGCGGTGGAGCGCGATCCGCGACGCGCTCGCCGAGCTCGACGCCCCGACGACCGCCGCCGAACTCGGCGTCGACGACGAGGAGCTGATCGCCGCGCTGACGACCGCCCACGAGATCCGCGACCGCTACACGATCCTCCAAGGCGGGATCAACGAGGAGGCCGCGATCGAGGTCGCGAGGGCGACCGGCGTCATCGAGCGGTGAATCGACGCCCGGCGCCAACGACCCGTGAGCGCCGACCGCCTGCGACTCGTCCCGTCCTCGAAAGCGAAATAACCGTTCCGCGACAACCGACTGTATGTCCACCGTCAGCGTTCGCGACCGGGCCAAGGGCCGGGCCGGCGCGATCACCGTGCTCCTCACCCTCGTCGGCTACGGCGCCGTCGGCGGCGTGTTCCTCGTCCCCGAGTTTCAGGCGCTGTTTCCGACGCTTTCCCGCGGTACCGTCGATCTGCTCGCACACGGCATCGCCGCCGTCAACACCGTCACGATCGTCACGCTCTCGCTCGGGTGGTACTGGATCCGCAACGACGAGGTAAAGAAGCACGCGGCGGCGATGACGACCTCCTTCGCCCTCATCCTCGTGTTCCTCGGCATGTACCTCCCAAAGGTCGCGGGCGGCGGGACGAAGGAGTTCGTCTTGGACTCCGCGTACGCGTGGGTCCCGCTGTGGGGGTGGGTGTACCCGGCGTACCTGATCATGCTCGCGATCCACATCCTCCTCTCCGTCGTCTCCGTCCCCGTCGTCCTCTACGCGATCGTCCTCGGGCTCACCCACACGGAACGGGAGCTCCGGAACGAGACGCCCCACCGCCGCGTCGGCCGGATCGCCGCGAGCGCGTGGATCCTCTCGCTCGTGCTCGGCGTCGTCACCTACCTCCTCTTGAACCACCTGTACGACTCGACGTTCGCGGCCGCCGAGGCCGCGACGGCCCTGCTGCCGCTCGTGCCGGGGGTATAACCTCCGGCACCGGCCGCCGCCACCGAAACGCTTGAGCCGCCGCCGCCGCACCCACGCCCATGACCGACTGGATCGGCGACACGTTCACGAGCGACGCCGGCTGGCGCCACCTCGAAGCCCTCGTCGACCTCGACCACCGCATGGCGGGCACCGACGGCGAGCGCGAGGGACTGGAGCTGACGCGCGACGCGCTGGCCGCGGCCGGCGCGCGGAACGCCCGGATCGAGGCGTTCGAGATCCAGGGCTGGGAGCGCGGAGACAGCGCGATCCGACGCGGCGATGACCCCGTCGCGAGCGGAATGAACGCCTGCATCGCGCTCCCGCGAAGCCCGAGCGGCGAGGCGATCGGGGAGTTCGTCGACCTCGGTTACGGCGTCCCCGAGGACTTCGAGGGCGACCTCGACGGGACGGTCGTGATGGTCTCGTCGGACACCCCCGACTCCGTCGACCGGTTCATCCACCGCCGCGAGAAGTACTACCACGCCGTTGAGGCCGGCGCCGCCGCGTTCGTCTTCGCGAACCACGTCGAGGGGACGCTTCCGCCGACCGGCAGCGTCGGGACCGCTGACGCGCCGGTGGGCGACATTCCCGCGGTGGGCGTCTCGAAGGAGGCCGGCTCGCGGCTCGCCCGCCGCAACGAGGGCGACGACCTCACCGTCGCCGTCGACTGCGAGACGCCCGACGCGACGAGCGGGAACGCGGTCGCCGAACTCGGGCCCGACACCGACGAGTACCTCGTCGTCTCCTCGCACGTCGACGCGCACGACATCTCGCAGGGCGCGATGGACAACGGCGCCGGAACTGCGACGATCGTCGAGGTCGCGAACGCGCTCGCCGCCCGCGAGGACGAACTCGACCGGCGGGTCCGGTTCGTCGCCTTCGGCGCCGAGGAGGTCGGGCTCGTGGGCTCATCGCTGTTCGCCGAGGAGGTCGACCCCGACCGGGTCGCGGCGGTCGTCAACGTCGACAGCAACGTGTTCGGCCGCACCCTGAAGCTCGACCACCACGGCTTCGACGCGCTCGAGACGGCGGCCGAGCGCGTCGGCGACCGCTTCGACCACCCGGTGTCGCTCGGCGGGGAGCTGGTCCCGCACAGCGACCACTGGCCGTTCGTCGAGCGGGGGATCCCGGGGTACATGGTCTCCGGCGAGACGGAGGGTCGCGGCCGCGGCTGGGGGCACACCGGCGCGGACACGCTCGACAAGCTGGAGCCGCGGAACCTCCGCGAGCAGGCGATCCTGTTGACCGAGCTCGTCGCGGAGCTCGCCGACGCGTCGGTGACGACCGAGCGGCGGGACCGCGAAGAGATCGCGGCCGCCCTCGAACGCGAGGGGAAGGCGACCGGGATGAAGATCACAGGCGACTGGCCGTTCTGAGGGCGACCGCCGTCGCGAACCGAGGGGTTTTCACGCGCGCCGGCCGCATCCCTCGCGTATGCACTCGTCGGAACGGCGCGTCGCGGTCGTCGGCGACGACCGGGCGGCGGCGCTCCGGCAGGCCCTCGGGGGCCTCCCGTATCGATCCGTCGAACGGTCCGCCGCGGACGCGGTCGTCGCGGTCGGCGACGAGGCCCTCCGCGACGTCCTCGTCGACGCGCCGGACGCACCGGTGATCCCAGTCGGCTCGCGGCGGCTCGCGGTCGATAGCGACGCCGCGGAGCGGCGTATGGGTGCCCTGCTCGACGCGGCCCTCTGCGGCGACGGCGACCGCTCCGGCGACGGCGACCGTCTCGCCGACGGCGATTTTCCCGCCGACGGCGACCGCCCCGCAGACGACGTCCGGCGCGTCACGCATCCGGTCCTCGCGGTCGACGCGGGGGACGGCGAGGCCCGGCGCGCCGCCTTCGACGTCGCGCTCGTCACCGCGGAGCCCGCTCGTATCTCCGAGTTCGCGATCGACTTCGCCGGGGGGACGAACGAGTCGTTCCGCGCCGACGGCGTCGTCGTCGCGACCCCCCTGGGAAGCGGCGGGTACGCCAGCGCCGCCGGCGGACCGATCGTGGAGCCCGGCGGCGGGCTCTCCGTCGCGTCCATCTCCCCGTTCAGCACCCGGACGGACGCGTGGGTCGCCGCCGGGCGGCTCTCGCTCTCCGTCGAACGCGAGGCCGAGTCGGTCGCGCTCGTCGTCGACGGCGAAGAGCGCGGGGACGTCGATCCCCATCGATCGGTCGCGATCGAGGCGACCGACTCGGTCGCGGTCGTGACGTTCGCGGGCGCGGGCCGAGCGCGTCGATCGGAAACACTCTAATAACTCGTGAACGGATGTGACGATATGGACCCACTGCAGTTCCTCGTTCCCCTCGGCTGGCTGTCCGCCGTCGGACCGGTGCTGCCGTACGCGATACTCGTGATGGCGGTGGCGAACCTCGCCACACGTCACGTCGCGTACCGACGACACGTCGAACAGGGAAACGCCGGTGACGACGTCGAACCGTACACGCCGCACGCGTTCACGAACATCGGACTGCTACTGCTGAGCTTCCTGTTCGTGCTCGACGCCCCCGTGAGCGGCGTGATCCTCTCGGTGCTCGTGATCACGATGCTGACCGCCGACCTCTTCGAGCTGGAGGCGCGGAACGTCGAGGCGCGCAACGACATGCCGATCGAGGCCCCGAAGAGCTCCATCGCCGCGTCGCTACTCGTCTTGGTGTTCGCCTCCTACTACGCCCTCTGGTTCCTCGTCGCGGGCGTATGGAACCAGTTCGTCGTCGCGTAGCTCGGCGACGCCGGGAGCGACGTGTCCACGTCGTCACCGCCTGCGGTCGCCGCCTCGGTTCGCTCTTCTCTCGTCGCGGTTCCGTCCTCCTCATCGCCGTCTACGTCGTCGTCCACGTCGTCGCCGTCCACACAGTCGCCGTCCACGCCCTTTCGAGCCCCTCGGCTGAGCGCCGTCCGCTTAGCTGAGCGCCGTCCGCTTAGCTGAGCGCCGCTCGCGGCTTTCCCGACGTGACCGCGTTCACGCACGCTCCGCCGTCTCTCCGGCCACGAAGCGGCACTGACGCGCCGACGAGTCGCTGATGGAGCTGCGACAGACTACGGTAAAACGAGATGAGGGGGCGAGAGCCGGCTCGAAGGGCGAAACGGCTCCGGATCAGTTCGCGGCGTCGGCGTCGTCGTCGTTGAGAACGTCGCGCAGTTCGCGGCTCGCCGGAATCAGCACCCAGAACGTGAGCGCGCCGAGGACCATCACCCAGAAGAACGCGTCGCCGGCGACGAGGCCGATCTCCCCGTAGACGCTATCAACGCCTTCGGCGGGATTGACCAGCTGCACGACGTCGTAGTACGTGGGCGTCCGGTACCATCCGCCGAAGGTGAGCCAGCCGAGGCCACCGAGCGCGAACAGGGCGAACCCCTTCATGAACTCGTCTGCCATTAGCTTACGATTCGCCGGAGTCGTCTTGAGACTTTCCCATCCCTTGGCCCCGGAACCGCGTCCCCAGCACGTACACCGCCGTCCCCCCGACGATGAACGCGATGCCCGTGATCGCCAGCGCGGCGACCAGCGTGTCGTCCGAGGGGTAGAGGCCGGCGCTGTTCAGGAGATAGACGACCGTCGTCCGGAAGAAGCTGATCTGGCGCGTCGCAGCGTCGACGAGCGTGAACCCGATCAGGTACGCGATCACGGCCGCGAGCGTCGAGAAGACGGTGACGGCCTTGTACATCCGGAACGGGACCACCACCTCGCGCCCGTCGGGCCCGATACGCGGGCCCGTCGGCTCGTCGCGAGGGTCCTCCTGCTCGTCGGCGGCGATGGGGTCGCCCGTCTCGTCGAACGCCTGTGCGTCGTCGCGGTCGGTTGGTGATGACATCGAAATAGTGGAAACAGGCGGAAACGGTCGGGCGGCGGGTGCGGTTCTGTGTCGTTACTTCGGGGGCCGAAGCATGTAGTACCGCCGGTTCAGGTCGTACATGTACCCTTCACGCATCGTCTTCAACACCGCGTAGGTGATGATCCCCCCGACGAGCGGGAGCATGAACGTCAGCGTGAGCAGCAGGTCGAGCGTGATCGGGAAGAAGTTCTGGATCGCGAGCGCCGCGAGCGTGATCGACAGAACGACGCCGGTCACGCCGACGGCCGCCCAGAACGGCTCCTCGACGGGACGCCGCGCGCCCCCCTTGTTAAGGAACGGCACGAGCGTGATGGTACCGAAGACGATCCCGTGAGCGATGATCCCGAGGAACTCGTTGGAGATCGCGATGTTGCCGCCGAGCACCGCCAGGTTCGGGTTGATGGGGTTGAGCTTCAGCAGCCCGAACGACCAGTAGAGGTACCAGTCCGGCAGGATGATCGCCGGCGTCGCGCCCGGATTTGCCGGCTCGCCGTAGTGGGCCGGCAGGATCGCCGCGATGAGGATTATGATCCCGACGAAGAAGCTCGTGATAGCGAGGTTCCGGATCGTCTCGTGGGGCCAGGTCGGGAAGCCGAGCACGTCGCGCTCGACGTACGTCGACTCCGCGCGGAGGTTCTCGTCCTCGCGCCGCGACCGCTCGAAGTACTGGTAGGTGAGCTGTGCGAGCCCGCTGGTGTGCTCCTTGCGCTCGCTCCAGGTCGGCGTCTCGTCGTCCGGCGGAACTGTCGCCGGCGGCCCGCCGTCCGTGCGGGCCTCCTCATCGGTGCCTCCGTCCGTCATGGGGGTGGTGTCGTCGGTCATTGGATTAGTGCGGCTCCGCGATTCCCTGCACCCAGACGATGCCGACGTGGAGCGCGATGAGACCGGTCACCACGAACGGCAGCACGAAGACGTGCAGGATGTACATTCTCACGAGCGTCGCCTGTCCGAGGGTGAAGCCGCCGAACAGGAGCTGCGCCGCCCACTCGCCCACGAGGGGCGTCGCGAGCGCCATCTCGACGCCGATCTGTGCGGCCCAGAAGGACAGCTGCTTCCACGGGAGCACGTATCCGGAGAAGCCGAACAGGAGCGTCAGACCGATGAGGATGACCCCGAGGATCCAGTTGACCTCACGGGGCTCCTTGTACGACCCGGTGAAGTACACGCGGAGCATGTGTAGGAACACCGCGGCGACCATGAACTGGGCCGCCCAGCTGTGGATCGAGCGGAGCATGAACCCGAACTGGACGTCCGTCATGATCATCACGACGGAGTCGTACGCGGCCGTCGGGTCGCCCTGCGCGGCGGCGCCGGCAGTCGACGGGGAGTAGTAGAACCCGAGCAGTGCGCCCGAGACCGCCGCGACCAGATACGCGATAATCGACAGCGATCCGAGCGAGTACAGCGGGTACCAGTACCAGAACTTGTTGTCGAGGTCGTACTGCTCCGTGTGGCTCTTCGGCATCTGCATGTTCGCGCGGTAGTACATCGTCTCCAGCAGCTCGAGGTAGTCGACGATGCGTAGCCGCTTGTCGAGCCAGATGAGCGTGGTGAGGAACGCGGTCTCGATGACCGTCAGATCCTGCTTTTTGAGCCACGCGTTGTGGTCCATATCGTCTTGTTTCTTTAGACTCATTGTCAGTTACTTCTTGTAGTACGGGTAGATGGCCCGTTTCACCGTCTCCATCGCCCCGTCGGTGTCTATTCCGACGCCGTCTTTGTCCTCCTCGCGGACGTAGAGGTCCTCCCACTTGCGGCGGCGCTTCTTCACGATCATCACGTCCGGCAGGAACTCCTTGCGATACAACAGGAGGATGAACGCGAGGTCGATGAAGATCATCGCCAGCAGCGCGGCGGTGTACATGTTCCCGAACTCCGTCGACGCCCACGCGGACATGAGCCCGTAGACGAACAGCCCGACGAACACGACCTCGATGACCGTGAGGAGCACGATGGCGATCGCCGCCGCGGTGCTCTCGCGGGCCGGCTCGTACCGGTGGATGTCACCGTACGAGGAACCGCCGGAACTCATTGGGCACCTCCGTGACCGGTGTGAGCCGACTCGCCGTACTTCAGCATGTAGAACGTGAACACGAACGTGAGCGAGATGCCGAGGACCGCGGCGATCCCGACCCAGTGGGCGTGGAGCGGCACCCCGACGTGGGCGATGTTCTCCGGCCACCCGCTGGCGCCGCCGCCACCGGCTTCAGTCGTCGGGATGTCCTCGCCGACGGCGAGGCCGGCGTGCATGCCGACCGCGGTGTGGGGAACGCAGTGGTAGTGCGTGATGCCGACGTCCTCTTCGGTCACCTCGTACTCGTAGGTGTACCCCTCCTCGCCGACCGGGTCACCGCTGTCGAGGCTGGCCGGGCCGCCGCCCTCGACGGTCTGGACGTTGTGCGCTCCGCCGTTCCCCGTCCACTCGAACGTGATCGTGGTACCAGTGTCGACCCACAGCTTGGTCGGGTCGAACGCGAGGCCGCTGTCGCCCGCGCCGACCTGCACGGTCACCTCGCTCTCGCCGCGGGCGTCCTGATACGACCCGAGGTTCCCGCTGGTGACCCCGCTCGGCCAGTCCGGTTGTTGCTCCTGTGCGGCGGCCGTCCCGGTCGCTCCGGCACCGGCCGCGACCGCGGCGGTCGCACCCCCGGCCGTCCGCACGAATTCCCGCCTTTTCATACAGGTTCACTCAGGACGGCGTGCGCTTAAACCCACCGACTGAATCCGTCGACGTGGGGGCGTTTACAGGGGCTCTATCACCCGATATCGGCGCTTTACTCGTCCAGCTGCTCCTCGTCTACGACCCCCCCTTCGACCGGGACGAAGTCGGGCCGCTCCTTCGCCTCGCGGAGGGCCCGTAACCGCTCGCGGTACTCCTCCGAACGGAACCGATCTGAAAGCCGCGCGTTCGCCACCATCACGAAGAGGAACAGGCCCACGAGCAGGAACACGATCCCCATCGCCGGCGCCACGATGGTGTCGAGGTCGGTCAGGAACGTGGCGACGAGCAGCGCCGCGCCCGCGAGCACCTGCACGACCGCGATCACCTGAACCATCAGGTTGCCGAACTCCCCCGACCCCTGGGGAACCGTGTCCGGGTGCGGGAGCGACCAGTCGTCCGGCGGTTCCGGCACGTCGTACGACTCCATCGCCGCCAGCGCGACGATCGGCTCGATGTCGCGCAGCACCGTCCCCTGTCCGGCCACCTCTCCGGTCGGGCGGACGATGGCGTACCCCTCGTCGGAGTAGACCAAGATCCGCTCCTCGCCGTCGGCGCGAACTCGTTCCAACACGCCGAACACCTCGCGGCGGGCGACCCGCGACTTGAGCTCCGCCTCGGCGCGTTCGAGCAGGCGGTCGCCCGTGATCCACGAGTCGGGGTCGAAGGCGGCGTCCCACTCCTCGGCGCTCATCTTGGCCATGTCCGACGGACCGAAGTCGTCGAAGTCGTACTCCTCCTCGACGCGCCGCCTGAGCTCGTCGAGGTCGTCCGCGGCGCCGCCCTCGACGGTCGGTTCTCCCCCGTTCCCGGACGTTTCCCCGCCGGGAGACCCCTCGTCGCCGTCCGGTGTGTCCCGCGATCGGTCCGGTCTCGGCTCCGATTCCGATCCCGTCGAGGTATCCTCCATCGTCCGGCCGTACGGGCTCCGGACGCTAACTGTTTTCGTCCTCGGTCCCCGACCCGACGCCGACCGGGCAGACCGGCTCGGAGGCGATACCGTCCGGTGAGAGACGCGGATCGGGGAGTTTTACGCGCCGGAGCCCGAACCGTTGATCGATGGTAGACGAGTCGGTCTTCGCGGCGCTCGCGGGACTGTCGGTGACGTCGAGTCTCCCCTTCCTGCTGTACGGGGCGTGGATCATGATCGACGCCGAGACGGTGAGCTGGAACGTTCTCACGCACCACCTGTGGTACATCGGCACGGGACTGGCGCTGACCACCGTCCCGATCGTCGGGTGGATGATCCCCCGCGTCCTCCAGCGGCTGACCGGCCTCGCCGTGATCCACGCGTTCCTCGGCCTGCAGGCGTACGCCCTGCTGGCGTTCGCGCTCACCGGGATCTTCCGGATCCTCCAAGCCAAGCGCAACGCCGACGCGTACGAGGACCCCGACGTCGACATCGACGAGATCCACGAGGACATGAGCCACTGGCGCGCCCGGCTCCGCGTCGGCGTGGCGGGGTTCATGCTCCTCTGGCTCTGCGCGTGGGTGACCGGCCTCTACCGCTTCTACTCGATCCACGTCGCCCCGGCGATGTGAGCGGCGCGCCGCCTCCTCTCCGTCCCGACAGCCTCTCGCCGACCGACAGGTTCAATCCCGTTTTGTCCTAAGGGAGGGTATCGTGGCAGTCACCTTCGACCTGTTCGGGACGCTCGTCGACGTCGAGTACCCGTCCGACCCCGCGGAGATCGTCGCGCGCGAGCTCGAGTCCCGCGGCGTCGCGGTGCCGGACGACTGGCACGTCGCGTACGGCGAGCGGCACGTGGACGCCCCGGCGGGCGCCGAGGTCCCGCTCCCGGCCCACGTCGCGCACGCCCTCGACTCCCGCGGCGTCGACGCCGCGGAGAACGTCGTCAGACACGCCGTCGTCGCGGCGTTCGACCCCGACGTGACGAGACGCGAGGGCGCTCTGGACGCCGTCCGCGACGTGAGCGAGCAGGGGCCCGTCGGGCTCCTCTCGAACTGCGCCGTGCCGGAACTCGTCTCCAAGACGCTGATCCGCGCGGGGCTCCGCGGCGAGTTCGACGCCGTCACGACCAGCGTCGGCTGCGGCTGGCGGAAGCCCCACCCGAAGGCGTTCGAGGCGGCGGCCGAGGCGCTCGACGTCGCCCCCGCGGAGCTGATCCACGTCGGCGACGACCCCGCCACCGACGGCGGCGTCGAGGACGTCGGCGGCCGGTTCGTCGACGTGACGGAGACGCCGCTGCCGCGGGTCGCGGCCGACCTCGAAGCCGAGCCGTAGGCCCTTTTTAACGACTCTCACTCCGCGCGCCCGCGGCCGAGCCGGTCCGCCCACCTCTCGTCGATCCTCCCCTCCGCGAGGAGCTTCTCCAGGTGCGCGACGACCGTCGCCCGCGCGAGGTCCGCGACGCCGGTCAGGTCCTTCTCGTAGGCGGCGTCGACGACCTCGTCAACGTCGCTCGCGCCCGCCGCCGCCGCCGCGAGGACCGCCCGCTCCCGGTCGAGACGGTGGTCGATCAGCCGGTCGCAGACAGCTTCCGGGTCGTCGATCGCGGGACCGTGACCCGGGTATAGCCGGTCGTAGCCCGCGTTACGGACGCGTTCGAGGCTGTCGAGGTAGCCGCAGAGGTCCCCCTCCGGAGCGCCCACGACGACGCTCCCCTCGGCGACGGCGAGGTCGCCGCAGAGCAGCGCGCGGGAGGACCCGTCGCCCGCGCTCTCGCCGCTCGCCTCGCGGTTCTCGCCGGCGCGCCCCTCCGCCACCGCGAACGCGACGTGGTCCGGCGCGTGGCCGGGCGTGTCGACCGCGCGGACCTCGGTGTCGCCCACGGTCTCTCCGCCCTCGAACGTCCCGTCCGGCTCCACGCCGGCCGCCTCCGCGAGCCGGTCGACGTGGTCGCCGTGCGCGAGGACGGACGCGCCCGTGAGCTCGGCGTACTCGGCGACCGCGCCGACGTGGTCCGGGTGGGTGTGCGTGACCGCGATCGCCTCGACCGCGACGCGTTCCCCCTCGCGTCCCCCTCCGGCGTCGAGTCCGACCGCGTCGTCGAGCGCGTCGGTGCGGGCCGCGGGGTCGACGAGGAGCCCTCCGGCGACGTACGCGTTCGTCGTCCCGCCGGGGGTGCGGGTGTCGACCGGGACCGGGACGCGCTCGATCGGCGGTCTCGGATCCGGCGCCGCCATCGGCTCAGTCCCCGCGTCCGACCGAGGAGCCGTCGCGCCGGTCGAGCAGGGAGCGCGCGGCCGGACCGGGGCCGGACCCGGCGCGCTCGCGGCCCGGGATCGGCACGTCCACGTCGTCGGCGACGGCGAACCGCGACAGGTCGGCGACGCCGGCGTCGACCTCCTCGACCGAGCCGTACGGGCGCCCGACGACGACGTCCCCGGCCTTGCTCCGATTGATCCCCGGGATCGCGGTCAGCTCGTCCATCGACGCCGCGTTGACGTCGAGGGGGTAGGGGACGCCCGTCACGGAGCGGTAGCCGTGGTCCGTGATCGCCACGTCGATGGCGGTGCCGAGCTCTCGCTCGCCCGGAACGGCGACGAGGAGCGCGTAGGTACCGAGCTGGCGGCCGAACGTCTTCCCGTCCTGGTGGTACTCCAGGTGCACGTCCGGGAGGACCGTCCCCGGCGGGACGACCCGGTCGAGCATCGGGTTGTCGACCGTCTCGCGCACCTCCCGTTTGTACGCCTGGAACTGGTCTTTGTGCTCCTGTGCGATGTCGGCGCCCGTCTCGGCCATCTCCGTGCCGGCGAACGCCATCACCTGCCGGATGTTGATCCGGCGGAGCATCAGGCCCTCGTCGTAGACGGTCTGGAGGAACCGCTTGTTGTGCTCGTACGTCTCCGGGCGCTCGCCGGCGAGCCCGTGGACGAGGTTGATCCCGGGGAGGAGCTTCGGGAGCCGCGGCGAGGCGTCCGGCCCGGTCGAGGGGCCGGTCACCCGGTCGTCGCCCCCGGGCGTCGTCTCCGGGGCGTCGCCCGGCCGCCACCCGCCCTCCTCGTTGACGACGCGGACGGCCTCCAGGCACTCCTCGGCCGTGACGAGCAGGTTGTTCTGTTCCTGGACGACGGGGTCCGCCGACTCCAGCCCGAACGCGGCGGTGTCGCCGGGCGTGTTGTGCGCGGCGATGACCCGGATCGCCTCGCGGGAGGCCTCGGGGTAGTCGGTGACCGTCACCGGGTTCATGTTGTCGAGGTGGAGCGTCCGCAGGTCGGGCGCGACCTCGCGGATCCCGCCGTACAGCTCCCGTAAGGCGTCGGGGTTCGGCGCCTCGCCGTCGCCGCCGAACGCGAGGATGTCGGCCTGCCGGCCGAGCCGGAAGTGCCTGACCCCGCGGTCAGAGAGCGCGTCGACCTCGTCGACGACCGACCGCGCCTCGCGGAACGCCGGGCTCCCGTACAGCGGCTCCGTGCAGAACGAGCAGCGGTAGGCGCAGCCGCGGGAGGTCTCCATCTCGCAGATGAGGTAGTCGGGGTGGTTGGGGTGCTGATCGACGACGAACGCCCCCTTCTCGGCCCACCGGTCGATCTCCGCGTTGTCGCGCATCCGGTTGCCGAACCCCTCTAACCCCTCGCGCACGAGGTCGTACGCGGCCGCCTCCACGTCGCCCATCGCGACGAAGTCGTAGTCGAGGTCGTCGCGCTCGGTCTCCGTCGCGCCCGCGTTCTCCTCGCCGACGCCGAACCGCACGGGGCCGCCGAGCAGGGTGACGCCGTCCGCGGTCCAGCCCAGCTCCCGCACCTCGTCCGGTTCGGCCGGCGTCCCGCCGACGTACTTGCCCGGGACCGTCATCCCGCCGACGTACACCATGAGGTCGGCGTCGGCGACGTCGGCGCGCTTCGAGCGGTCGTCGCGCAGCTCGTCGATGGTGTGATACGTGATCCGCGACTCCGGGACGCCCGCGTCCACGAGCGCGCCGGCCGTGTACCGCGGGTACGTCGAGATGTACGGCGGGACGCCGAAGTGGGCCGGCTCGTCGACGTAGCCGTCGACGATGGTGACGGAGAGGTCCGTCGGGTCGGGCGGGTGCGAGCCGCGACCCGACGCGGGCGAATCGGTCATGTTGGCCGTCCGTAGTCGGCCGAGACGGGAAAAGCGTGCGGAAGGTCGTGGAATCGGCAGATCGCTTATTTTACAGCGCGCGGAATCGCCGGACGTGCCCTCCCAGCGCCCTCCGGCCGACGAGACGCCTTCGCCTGATGACGCCGCTCCGACCGGCGACGGCCCCTCCCGCCGGCAGCGGGTCGGACAGTACGTTGCGTTCGCCGCGGTCTGCGCGTACGCCGCGGTGCAGTTCGTCGGGGCCGATCCCAGACCGTGGGGGATCGCAGCGGGCTGGGCGGCTGCGACCGCCGTCGGCCTCGGGCCGGTCGCGTGGTTCGCCCGCGATCGCCTCCCACCGGACCGGCTGGAGACGCTGGCGTACGTCGCCTTCGGCCTCGGGATCCTCGTGCTCTCCGTCGGGCTGGGGGCCGCGCTCGCGTTCGAGGTCCCGTTCTTCCCGTACGGCCCCGGCTTCCTCGCCGGCGTCGCCTTCGGCGCGACGGCCGTCCTGATCGTCGAGCGCGCCACCGTCCCGGATCGGCTCCGGGGAATGGCGGCCTGAGAGCGTCTACTCCCGCGATCGGCGCACCGTCTCAGACGTAGATGTACCCCTCGAGCGCGACCGCGTCGGGATCGTCGAACCCGGCGACGTCCGTCTCGTACCCCCGCCTCCACGCCGTGAACGCCCCGAGGCAGGCGGCCGCGGCGTCGAGGGCGTCGCCGCCCGCGTCCGAGACCATCGCGCCCGTCAGGTCGCTCTCGGGCTCGTAGGCGACGTCGGCCTCCGCGGCCAGCCCCTCGGCGTTCTGCCGCCGACGCGCCGTCTCCGACTCGCCGCCGCCCTTGTAGCTCGTCCGGCTGAGCCCGAGGCGGTCCAACACCGCCGCCGGGTACGTCTCCACGACGGTCGGCCCCGGCGGCGCCTCGGGCCGCCACCCCTCCCCCGATCGGTCCATCGGCGCGAAGCGGGCGTCGTCGACGACGGGGGCGAGCACGTCCCGCATCCCGTGGAACGCGATCGTGTCGGCGATGAACCCGTACGGCGACCGCGCGCCGACCGCGGCGTCCGTCTGGCGCTTATCGTACGTCCCCTCGCCGTGGCGGTCGGTGAGTCCGACGCAGCGCTCGGCGAACGCGCGCACCGGGTCGTCCGTCCCGCGGTGGCCGGCTCCGAGGAGCGACTCCGGAAAGCTCCCGATGAACGACCGCCACGAGTCGCGGCCGCTCTCCTCGACGACGAACCGCGGGAGGCCGAACGGGAAGTCGAGCCCGACGACCGCGCTCTCGTCGAGGGCGCGGATCCACGCCGCGAGCGCCGGGAGGGCGTCCTCGCGGCGGGGGCCGTCGACCCCGCCGAGGTCGGCGAGCCGCCGGAGCCCGGTCACGACCAGTTCCCCGCGCTCGGGGTCGACCGTCCCGCTCGCGATCCACGTCTTCCGTCCCGCGTCGTGGGCCGCGGCGCTGAAGTCGACGCCGTAGACGCGGACCGGCCCGTCGTCCGCGCGACTCGCCCCGCCGCCGTCGCCGATGCCGTCCATACACGGACGGCCGCCGCCACGCCGTTTAAGCCCTCGCCGGCACAACGGAGTCGTATATGCCATCGACCATGGAGGTCAAGTGCGAGAGCGACGACTGCGAGCTCGACATGTTCGAGAACCACTACACGTACGACGTCCCCGACGACCACGCCGTCGAGGACCTGTCGTGCCCGTACTGCGGCGGGAGCGAGCTCGCCGAGATCGAGGTGTAACCCGTGAGTGGATTCGTCGACGCGGGCCGGTCGGCCGTCCGTCGCGTCCTCGAGCGCGTCGGCCGCGGGTGGAGCAAGATGCAGGAGCGTCGGCCGCTCTCGTACGACCTCCTCGAGAGCGACGACGCCTACCTCGTCGTCTTCGACGCCCCCGGAGTCCGGGGCGAGGACCTCAACGTGACGTTCCTCGACCACACCGTCGAGGTCGAGCTCGACCGGTTCCGCGACTTCTACGACGGCTACGAGATGGTGTTCCCCGGACGCGGCGTCTCGCTCTCCGGGAGCGCCGACCTCCCGCGAGACGCGAACGTCACGCCGCAGGGAGCGAACGCGACGCTGACC
>NZ_NHPE01000064.1:0-11753 GCF_002252895.1 Halorubrum sp. Eb13
GGGGAGGCGTGAGGTGCGGTTGCGGTGCGGTCCGGGTGGGACTCAAAAGAGCAGCCGCGAAGACGAAGCCTGACGACGCAAGGACCGCAAGGAGCGAGCAACGCGAGCGACTGAGGACCGCGGCGAGTCACGCGAGTCTTCGCGGCTGGGGCTTTGGCAGTGTTTACTATCGTTTTGCAATCAATCGCTTATAAACGAGCGGCCGGAAAATCGAACGTTGTCACCGCAATACCGACGACATCCATTTATAAATGATCGATCGCGACCTCGCACTCTTTATCAATCGAACCGCGCCCACCCACCTCGTGACCCCCTTCAGCGACGTGGCCCGCGCGGCCTACTGCCCGCGACAGCTCTACTACGCCCGCCGCGAGGACGACCGGACGGTTCCGGCGGACGCCCGCGCCCGGATCGACCTCGCCTACCGCTACCCCGCGCTCGCCGACGCGCCGGACGCAACCCTCCGGCGGCTCCCGATCCGTCGCTCGCCGGCCGCGTACCGCCGGAACCTCGACCGGCTCCGCGAGCGCGACGACTACGACCGCCTCATCGATCCCGAACGCGAACGCGCGTTCGTCTCCGGGAAGGACTGTCACGGAACGGTGCACAAGGTGCTCGCCGGCGGGGGCGACACCGCCGGCGCTGCCGAGGCCGCCGACTCCACCGACGACGACCCGCCCGTCCCCACGGTCGTCTCGCCGGGCGAGCCCCCCGAAAACGGCGTCTGGGAGCCGCAGTCGGTCAGGGCGGTCGCCGTCGCGAAGGCGGTCGCGTGGGAGCGCGAGCGCGAGGTGCCGCGCGCGCTGGTCGAGTACCCGACCGTCGGCGCCGTGCGCGAGGTCCGACTCACCACCCGCAGGAAGGCCGCCTACCGCCGGGCGCTGCGGGCGGCCCGCGCGGTCGACGGCCCGCCGTCGCGCGTCGACGACGACCGCTGTTCGGCCTGCGACTACCGCGAGGAGTGCGGCGTCGGTCGCCGGTCGTTCCGGTCGCTGCTGGGATGAGGCAGCCGCCGGCCCCTACGGCGAAAACGACGCGCCGCACTCGCTGCACGTGAACCGGAACCGGCCCTCGTCGGTCAGCTCCGTCGCGTGCGGGAGTTCCTCGCCGCAGGTCCGACACTCGATCAGCGACTCGATCACCTCCCAGTCGTGACGCGCGCCGGGCGCGCCCACCGCCCACGCGACCACCTCCTCGTCGGCGTCCTCGCGGACGAACCCGGACTGGAACTCCCCGGGCGCGAACCGGATCAGCTCGCCGGCCCCGACGTCGACGCGCTCGCGCTCCCGGCCCACTTCGAAGGTGGCGGTGCCGGAGCGGACGTAGAACAGCTCCTCTTGGTCACCGTGCGCGTGGAGTCCGCCGGAGAGGGCGTCGCCGGGCGCGAGCTCGAAGTAGTTCATTGCGACGTGTTCGGTGCCGAGGGCCCGAGAGACCGGTTTGCGCACGTCGTGGACGTCCATCGGGTTCGTGACGACGTCGACGTCGTCGATCGCGACTCGTTTCACGCGGGCCCGCTCTCGACCCGCGCGTGTAATCCTGCCGCCCTTGGCGCGCGTGACCACGTCGGCGGATCCTCGACGAACCACCGATCTCGCCGACGATCCGTTGGTCATTCCTGTCGCGACCCGTCCGTTTATACGTGTGTGACGCGTCGGCACGGACACGAATGACACGAGACGATCGTGGTCGTTCGGAGGATAGAGGAAGTCGCCTCCCGGCGGCTGGCCGCGAAATTCTCCGGCGATAACGACTCCGGGGCACGACCGCCCCGCGGCGGCACCGACCCCGAACCCACCGCAGAGCCGACGGACTTCCTTTTGACCCGAACACCACTCACCGAACTCGACGAGGTACAGCTGTTAGACACCACCCTGCGCGACGGCGAGCAGATGCCCGGCGTCTCGCTGACGCCGGCCGAGAAGGTCGACGTCGCCCGCGAGCTCGACGCCGCGGGGATGCACCTGATCGAGGCCGGCTCGGCGTGCACCTCCGAGGGCGAGCGCGAGGCGATCCGCCGGGTCGCCGACGAGGGGTTCGACGCGACCGTGACGAGCTTCGCCCGCGGCGTGAAGCGGGACGTCGACCACGCGCTCGACTGCGGCGTCGACGGGATCAACCTCGTCGTCCCCGCCTCGGACAAGCACGTCGAGACGAAGGTCGGGTCGACCCGCGAGGCGGTGGTCGAGACGACGGTCGAGCTCGTCGAGTACGCCAAAGACCACGGCCTCTGGGTCGAGGTGCTCGGCGAAGACGGCTCCCGCGCCGACCTCGACTACCTCGAACGCCTGCTCGGCGCCGGCCTCGACGCGGGCGCCGACCGGATCTGCTACTGCGACACCGTCGGCGCGGCCGACCCGGAGCGCACCGCCGAGGTCGTCTCCCGGCTCGCCGACCTCGGCCCGACGAGCCTCCACACCCACGACGACCTCGGCCTCGGCGTGGCGAACGTCCACGCGGGGCTGACGGCCGGCGCCGACACCGTCCACGGCACCGTGATGGGCGTCGGCGAGCGCGCCGGCAACGTCGCCCTCGAAGAGGTCGCCGTCGCGCTCGCCCGATCGTACGACGTCGACACGGTCGAGTTAGCGCGGCTCTACCGGCTCTGCCGGACCGTCTCGGAGGCGACCGGCGTCGCGCTCCCGCCGAACAAGGCGGTCTGCGGCGCCAACGCCTTCGCCCACGAGTCGGGGATCCACACCGACGGCACGCTCAAGGACGGGACGATGTACGAGCCGTACCCGCCGGAGACGGTGGGCCGCGAGCGCCGGCTCGTCCTCGGTAAACACGCCGGCCGCGCGGGCGTCAAGGCCGCGCTCGCCGAGCACGACGTCGCGGTCGACGCCGACGAGCTGAGCGAGGTCGTGAGCCGCGTGAAGGAGCTCGGGGACCGCGGGAAGCGCGTCACCGACGCCGACCTGCTCGCGATCACGGAGGACGTGCAGGGCCGCGAGCGCGACCGCCGCGTCGAGCTCGTCGACCTCTCGGCCACCTCCGGCGGGAACCTCCCCACGGCGTCGGTCCGGCTCCGCGTCGGCGACGAGCAGCGCGTCGCCTCCGGCACGGGCGCCGGTCCGGTCGACGCGGGCCTCGAAGCCGTGCGGGCCGCGCTGGCGGGCGACGGCGACGGCGCCGAGAGCGACGGCACCGGCGGCGTCTCCTTCGACCTGGACTCCTACCACGTCGACGCGATCACGGGCGGCACCGACGCGGTCGTCACCGTCGAGGTCGACCTCTCGCGCGGCGACCGCTCCGTCTCGGTCTCCTCGACCGACGCCGACATCACCCGCGCCAGCGTCGTCGCGATGGTCGACGGGCTCGACCGCCTGCTCTCGGCCGCCGCCGAGGACGGCTCGGTCCCGGACGTCGCCTCGCTCGCGGACGACTGAGCGAAGGAATTCCCGACCCGCCGTCGCCGCCCTCAGCGCTTCTCGCCGCGCAGCCACGCGTAGTCGCAGGCGTCGAGCTCGACCGTGACGCCCCCCTCCGCGACGTGGTGCTCGCCGTCGCCGACGACGTGCTCGACGGTGTCCGGGTCGACGTCGAACCCGACGACCTCCTCGCGGTACCCGTCCGCGAGGTTGTGCGCGCAGAGGAGGACGGTTCCGTCGTGTTCGAACCGGTGAACGCGCGTCTCCTTGTGGTCCGTCTCGAGCGCGCGGTAGTCGCCGCGGGCGATCTCCGGACAGGCGTCGCGGGCCGCCACGAGCGCCTCGACCCGCGAGAGCAGCGAGTCGGGGTCGCCGCGCTGGGCGGCGACGTTCACGCGGTCGTAGGCGGACGGCCCCTCGTCGACCGCGGGGTTGTAACACTCCTCGGGGGCGGCCGTCGAGAAGCCGCCGTTCGGGGAGTCGTCCCACTGCATCGGCGTGCGGACGGCCTCGCGCTCGGGCAGGGAGAGGTCCGCGCCCATCCCGATCTCGTCGCCGGACTGGAGCGCGACGGAGCCGGGCAGCGAGAAGAGCAGGCTGTGGGCGACGGCGATCCGACCGGGGTCGCCGTCGTACAGGTCGGCCAGCCGGAGCCGGTGGCCGCGCTCGAAGATCCACGAGTCGCCGTCGTCGTCGCCGAAGTACCCGCGGGCGTGTTCGAACGCCTCCTCCGGCAGCTTCAGCAGGTTCCACTCGTCGTGGTTCCGCAGGAAGTTCACCCAGGTGCCGACGCCGGAGACGTCGGGGAGGACCTCCTCGGCGCGCTGTAGCGGCCAGGTGTCCTTGACGCCGACCGCGTACGTGAGGTGCGCGTTCATCACGAAGTTGAACTGGAGGTGGAACGCCTCGCCGTCGCCGAAGTAGTAGTCGAGGTGTTCCGGCTCGTCGTCGGCCTCGGCCAGCAGCACCGCGTCGGACTGCTCCGCCTCGACGACCCGGCGCATCTCCTTGAACAGCTCGATGGGGTCGCCGAGGTCGGTCTCGTCGAGGGTGGTCGCGTCGTGGCCCTTCGGCATCAGCATCGGGTGGGCGGCGTCGATCCGGAAGCCGTCGGCGCCCCGGTCGAGCCAGAAGCGGAGCACGTCGTACAGCTCCTCGCGGACCGCGGGGTTCGCGACGTTGAGATCGGGCTGGTGGCCGTAGAACTGGTGGAAGTAGTGTTTGTCCGCGACCTCGTCGTACGACCAGACGCCGTCCTCGTACTCCGGGAAGATGTTCCCGCGCTGGTGGGCGTCCGCCAGGTGGCTCGTCCACAGGTAGTAGTCGTGGTACTCCGACTCGGGGTCCTCGCGCGCCCGTCGGAACCACTCGTGTTCGTTCGAGGTGTGGTTGAAGACGAGGTCGGTGATCACGCGGATCCCGCGCTCGTGCGCCCGGTCGGCGAACTCCCGGAAGTCGGCGAGGCTCCCGAGCCGGTCGTCGACGCCGTAGTAGTCGGCGACGTCGTAGCCGTTGTCGCGGAGCGGGCTCGGGTAGAACGGTCGGATCCAGAGCGCGTCGACCCCGAGCTCGTCGAGGTAGTCGAGCCGCTCGATCGCCCCGCGGAAGTCCCCCCAGCCGTCGCCGTCGCCGTCGTTGAACGTCTTGACGTCCAGCGAGTAGATCGTCGCGTCCTCGTACCAGTCCGGCTCGCTCATGCGCACGGGTACGGAATCGGGGGTCTGGTTTCTTGCGGTTCGTTCGTACCCGCTCCGCGAGGCGCTTTCGCCGCCGCTCGCGTCGCTCCGCTCCGCGACCGGGGGCGTCTGACGAGGTTTTTAAGCGACGACGCCCCAACGTCGCCCGTGAGCGTCGTCGTCGCGGTGAAGCCCTCGGCGCGCAAGCGGAACGCGAAGGTCGGGCGGCTCGTCTTCGAGGACGGTCCCCGCCACGCGTTCGAGAGCCGCGCGGCCGCGGAGCGGTGGGCGGCCGACCTCTCGACGGGCGACGGCCACGTCTGGGTCGCGAGCGCGCACCCCCGCGACGACGACGCGGTCGACTGCTACCTCGTCTCGCGGGCGACCAACGCGAAGCTGGAGGCGGCGTACGACAAGCGGCGACGGCGGCTGCGGGGCGACTCCGGATCCGAACAGGAGTCGCTGGGCGGGCAGCCGTAGGCGACGGGCGCGGTCGGTGGTTTCCCTCCGCGTCACGCCTCGACGATGTCCTCTCTGAACGCCTCGACCGCCTCCAGTACCGCCTCGCGGTCCGCGTCGTCGACGTCGAACTCGCGGAGCGCGGCGTCGAGGTGGGCCGCGATCGCGTCGAACTCCGCGTCCGTGACGCCGAGCCCTCCGTGGGCCGTCTCCATGTCGTCGCCCCCGTACTCGATCGGGCCGCCGGTGACCGCGCTCAGGAACTTCGTCTGGTGGGAGCGCTGATCGGCCATCTCCACGTCGTCGAAGTGGTGCGCCACCCGCTCGTCGGCCAGCACTCGGTCGTAGAACTCGTTGACGACCGCGCCGATCGCCGGCCCGCCGCCGAGCCGGTCGTACAGCGTCGCGTCCGGCATACGATTCCGTCGCCTCGACGAGGGATGGCTCTTTCCCCGCCGCGGCGCTCGGTGACCGCTCATGGGATCCCTTCGACCGCGGCCGCGTCGCTGGGCGGAGCGGGTGAGAGAGAAGCGCCGAGGCGGAGATTTGAACTCCGGTGTCCGAATGGACAGTAGATTTCGAATCTACCGCCTTGGCCAGGCTAGGCTACCTCGGCTCACTTGCCGGTTGGCCGGTTCCGCTGTTATGCGTTTCGATCGCCGATGCCGACCTCGGGAGCGGCCTCGACGCGTCGCCGAGGCGACCGCCGCCGGCAACGCTTTTCGGCGCGGCCCCCGTGCGCCCGGTATGGACGTCCCCGAAGCGGCGGCGGCCTGCTCGCGCGTCGTCGACGAGGTCGGCGGCGCGGTCGTCGCCGACCGCGAGTTCCTCGACCGCGTCACGCTCGGGATCCTCGCCCGCGGCCACGTCCTCTTGGAGGACGTGCCCGGCACCGGGAAGACCCTCTCGGCGCGCTCGTTCGCGACCGCGCTCGGCCTGGAGTTCTCCCGGGTGCAGTTCACGCCCGACCTCCTCCCGTCCGACGTCACCGGGACGAACGTGTTCGACGAGCGCGACGGCTCCTTCGCCTTTTCGCCCGGCCCGGTCTTCGCCAACGTCGTGCTCGCCGACGAGATCAACCGCGCGCCGCCGAAGACGCAGGCCGCGCTGCTGGAGGCGATGGAGGAGGGCCAGGTGACCGTCGACGGCGACACCCACGCCCTGCCCGACCCCTTCTACGTCATCGCGACGCAGAACCCCGTCGAGAGCGAGGGCGCGTTCCCGCTGCCGGAGGCCCAGCTCGACCGGTTCGCGATCAAGACCTCGATCGGCTACCCCGACGACGACGGCGAGGTTGAGCTCCTCCGCCGCCGCGCGGGTCGCGCCGAGCAGGCGCCGACGGTCGACCGCGTCCTCGACGCCGACGCCGTCTCGGCGCTCCGCGAGGTGCCCGAGACGGTGCGCGTCGAGGACGACCTGCTCGGGTACATGGCCGCGCTCGTCCGCGCGACGCGCGAGGACCGCCGCGTCGACGTGGGCGTCTCGCCCCGTGGCACCCAGCGGCTGTTCGAGACCGCCCGCGCCGCCGCGGTCGTCGCCGGCCGCGAGTTCGTCACCCCCGACGACGTGAAGCGCGTCGCGGAGCCGACGCTCGCGCACCGGCTCGTGCTCACCCCCGACGCCGCCGTCAACGACGTCGACAAGCGCGACGTGATCGCCGACGCCCTCGACCGCGTCGCGGTGCCGACGGTCGAGGCGCCCGAGGCCTGACGCCGGTTTGAAAAGCGGTCTGCGAGCTACTCCGCGTCCCGCTCCGCCAGCAGCTCCGTCGCCGTCAACAGCGACTCCAGCTCCACGTCGTGGTCGGCGAGCAGCTCCGCGGCCCCCTCCTCGCGGTCGACGACGACGAGCACGCGGTCCACCGTCGCGCCCGCCTCGCGCAGCGCCTCGACGGCGTCCACCGCGGACTGCCCGGTCGTGGCGATGTCCTCCAACACGACGACCTCCTCGCCCTCGTCGAGCCGGCCCTCGATGCGGTTGCCGGTGCCGTACTCCTTCGCCGACTTGCGCGCGATGACGTACGGGCGCCCCAGCTCGGCGGCCGTGACGGCCACGAGCGGGACCGCGCCGAGCGCGACCCCCGCGAGCTTCGCGTCCGTGTCGGCGAGCCGAGCCGCGAACGCCTCGCTCACGAGCGTCAGCGCGTCCGGGTCGGTCTCGAACAGGTACTTATCGACGTAGTAGTCGCTGGTGCCGCCGTGCGAGAGCTCGAACTCGCCGAATCGGACGGCGTCGGCCGCCCGCAGCGCGGCGATGAGCTCGCTCCGTCGCTCGTCGTCGGTCATACCCTGACGGGGCGGGCCGGCGACTATAAACGGGTCGGAACGCGGGCGACGGCCGGAACGGAGACGCCGGCCGGATCGGAGCCCGATCGGTCGCTAGCGGTCGATGCCGCTGCCGCCGTCGACGACGTCGGCCACGTCATCGGGCGTGATCACGGCGAGGTCGCCGTCGACGGTGCGCTTCAGGGCGGCGGCCGCGGCGGCCCACTCCAGTCCGTCCGCGACATCGCCGCCGTCGAGCCGGTTGGCGAGGTACCCCGCGACGAACGCGTCGCCGGTGCCGATCGCGTCGAACGTCTCCGCGTCGAAGACGCTCTGCTCGTACACCGCGCCGTCCCGCAGGGCCACCGCGCCCTCGCTCCCCCGCGTGACGACGACCGTGTCGAAGCCGAACTCGGAGGCGAGCCCGTGGGCGATCTCGACGGCGTCGCCCTCGCGGCCCAGCACCTCGCGGGCGTCGCGCCGCGGGACGAACAGCGTGTCGACGTGCGCGAACAGCTCCTCGTACGCCGCCCGGGCCGTCTCGGGGTCCCAGAGCTTCGCCCGGTAGTTCAGGTCGAACGAGCGGGTCGCCCCGCCCTCCCCCGCGGCGCGGAGCAGCGCGGTCGTCGTCTCCGCGGCCCGCTCGGAGAGCGCCGGGGTGATCCCGGTCGTGTGGAACCGCTCGGCCGACTCCAGCGCGGCGGTCGGGAGCTCGTCGGGCTCGACCGTCGTGATCGCGGCGTCGGCCCGGTCGTAGATCACGCTCGTCCCGCGGGGCTCGCCGCCGTGTTCGAGGTAGTACGTCCCGACGCGGCTCGACTCGGGGTCGGCCCACGCGACGCCGGTCCGGACGCCGTGGCTCCGGAGCTCGCTCACGACGCGGCGGCCGAGCGGCGACTCCGGGAGCTTGGAGAGCCAGACGGCGTCCGCGCCGAGCCGCGCCGCGCCGACCGCGACGTTGCTCTCCGCGCCGCCCGCCTGTACGCCGAGGGTCCGGGCGGTCTCCAGCCGGTCGCCGCGCGGCGGCGAGAGCCGGAGCATCGTCTCGCCGAACGTCACGAGGTCCGTCACGCCGACCACCCGACGCGTCCCGCCGTCGCCGCTGTCGTCGCCGCCGACGCCGCGGCCGTGGCGGTCGCTGCAGTGCGCATACCGGAGCGTCGGCGGGGGAGTACAAAAGGGCAAGCGATCGCCGCCGGCCCGACCGCCCGCCGTCTCGGACCACCTCACCGGAGCGCGGACGCCAGCACCACCGCCCCGAACAGGAGCAGCGCGAGGGCCGCGACAGGCTGCGACCCGGCGGCGGCGAGGTAGACGCCGTAGACGACGCCGACCGAGAGCGCGCCGACGAGCAGTGTCGTCCCGGCGTGGACGGCGACGTTCCGCCGGGTCCGGGCCTCGCGGCCGACCTGTGCGCCGACTGAGAGCCCGTGGTCCGCGGCGTCCCACGCGACCGCGAGCGCGACGCCGCCGACGAGCAGCGCCTCGACGCCTCCGCCCCGATACCCCGCGACCGCGAGCCCGACGGTTCCGACCCCGGCCGCCCACGAGAGGAGCCGGTGCGACCGCCGGAACGACCCGGCGACGAGTCCGACCGTCGCGGCGCCGAGGAGGGCGCCCCCGAGCGGCGCGGCGAGGAACCCCGCGAGGCTCGCGACCGCGGCCGCGACGAGGGCGACGACGACGGCGAGCGTCGGGGGGCGGGCGTCGCGCTCGGGTCGGTCGGTCGGTGCGTTCGCGCCGCCGTCGGCGGGGGAGCCGTCGGCGCTCACGGCGACCACCCGGCGCTCACGGCGACCACCTGTTCGTCGCTCGCGCGACCGCGACGGGGAACGACTCCCCGTCCCACTCGACCGCGCGGATCCCAGCCGAGCGGAGCTCCCGAAGCCGCTCGCGGCGCTCGAATCCCACGAGCCGCTCGCCGGGGGTCTCGCCGGCCGTGACGTCCGGCGAGAGGGCGGTGACGAGGTGGCCGTGCGCGTCGATCCGGCGCGCGATCGACGCGGCCGCGTCGTCGACGAGCGGGGTGAAGAAGAGCACCTGCGCGTCGGCCGGGAGCCGCCGCCGGAACCGGCGGAGCCACAGCGACCGGTAGAACCGGTCCCCGCTCGGGGTCGGGGCCAGCGCGGGGTCGGTCGCCAGCGTGTCGCGGCCCCGCGCGGCGTGCGCCGAGCCGGCGCCCGGCGCGAGCCAGCAGTCGACGGGGCCGAGCGCCGCGATCCCGACGCGGTCGCCGCCGTCGAGGAGCGCGCGGAACGCCTGCCCGGCGGCGCCGACGCTCGCCTCCACCGCCGTCTCCGCCGCCGGCTCGGGCGCGGCGTACGCGGACTCCCGCGCGTCGATCAGGAGGACGACCGTGGCGGCGCGCTCCTCGCGGAGCTCCACGGTCGCCAGCTCCCCCGTCCGCGCCCGGCGGTTCCAGTCGACCCGCTTGAGCGGGTCGCCGCGGCGGTACTCGCGAGTGGCGTGGAACTCCACGCCCGCCCCGCCGACGTCGGTCGGCATCCGGCCGTGGTACCGCGTCGTCAGCCCCCGGAGCGGGAGGTCGCCGCCGGCGGCCAGCTCCGGGGTACAGACGACCCGCGCGGGGTCGGCCGGCTCGATCGCGGTCGTCCGCTCGCGCGATCCGGAGGGGTTGCGCGTGATCGCCGTGACCGCCTCCCACTCGTGCTCGCCGCGGGTCGCGCGGACCGCGTACTCGAACGCGGCCGCCGATCCCGGGCGGAGCGCGGTCGCGATCCGCGCGGGACCGTCGACGACCTCCAGCGCCGGCGGAACCCCGTCGACGAGCCGGAGGTCGGCGACGGGGACGTCGCCGACGTTGCGCGCCCGGACCGCGACGGTCACCTCGTCGCCGGGCTCGGGGGTCGCGTCGCTCACCGTCCGGGTGACGTCGAGCGTCGCGGCCGGCGCCTCGCCGACGCCTGCGTAGAGGGCGTAGCCGACCCCGACCGCGCCGAGGAGCACCAGCCCCGGCCGCCGGGCGATGACGCCGACGCCGACCAGCGCGAGCGCCGCACCGCGGATCCCGTCCCACCGCCCCGTCTCGACCTCGCGGCGGGTCATGCGTTCGGTCGTCGCGGGCCCGTCGTCGCTTCCCTCGCCGTCCCCCCCTCCCTCGTCGTCGCTTCCCTCGTCGTCGCTCTCCTCGCTATCCGCCGCCCCTCCGGCGTCGACCGCCGCCGACCGGCGACCCCGGCTCATCGGTCGGCCTCCGGCGTCGCCTCCGCGCCGCCGGCGCCTCTTTCTCCCTCCGCCCGGCGGATCGCGTCGACGACGGCCCGGAGGCCGAACTCGTAGCGCGAGCGCCCGGTGACCATCGCCCGCAGCCGGACCCGGACCGGGTAAGACGACGAGCGCGCGAGGAACGCGGCGGCGGTCGCGTCGCCGGTCCAGTCGCCGGTCTCGACGAGGCGCTCGGCCGCCTCGACCGAGACGTTTCGCTCGCGGGCGACGGTCGCGACCGCCAGCTCTCGGACCCGTTCGCGGACCTGTCGACGCGCTCGGTGTCCGCCGCGCGCGGGACCGGTCGCCCGCTCGATCCGGTCGTCGAGGTCGGCGCCGGGCACCGCGGCCGGCGCCCGCCGCTCCGGGTCGCCGGGGGCGGCCGCCTCGCGTCGCCGCCTCCGTCTGGCGTTCGCGTACCTGAGCCCCTGGACCACGCCGAGCGCGCCGATCAGCGTGACCACGGTCTCGGAGGGGTCCAGCGCGCTCGCGACCCCGCGGTCGACGGCGGCGACGAAGCCGACCGCGACCGCCGCCACGCCGAGGGCGACGAGGGGCCGGACCACTACTCCGCACCCCCGTGGCGCTCCTCGATCCGCCGGAGGGCCTCGGCGGCCCGGCGCTCGCGCTCCTCGGTCGCCTCCTCGCCCCCGTACCGTACCCGCTCGAAGACGGCGGTGAGGTCTCCGACCGGCTCCGCGTCGACGCCGGCGTCGACGGCCGCGGCCGCGAACTCGGCGGGCGTCGAGGAGGCGGGC
>NZ_NHPE01000118.1:0-1003 GCF_002252895.1 Halorubrum sp. Eb13
CCGCCGGCGAGGAGGGCGTCAACGCTACCTTCGCGTACGTCGACTGCGCGCAGGACACGACCGAGACGCAGGCCGTGCAGACGATCGCCGACGGTGTGAACGACCCCGACGCGACCGGGATCAACGTCCCCGACAAGGGGCTCTCGACGTCGACCTACTACAAGCGACTCTGGCGCATCCTCGACCAGCGATACGACGTCGTGCTCATCATCCTCGACGAGATCGACAAGCTNNCGTCGGGATCAGCAACAAGATCCAGTACAAAGACCGGATGGACGAGCGAGTCAAATCCAGCCTCTGTGAACGCGAGTTCGTGTTTCCGCCGTACGACGCGAACCAACTCCGAGAGATCATGCAAGCCCGGGCGGACGCCTTCCACGACGACGTCCTGGATCCGTCCACCATTCCGCGCGCCGCTGCGCTCGCGGCACGGGAGCACGGAGACGCACGGAAGGCCATCGACATCCTCAGATACGCCGGCGAGATCGCACAGGGGAACGACGAACCCACCGTTCGCGAGGAGTTCGTCACGCAGGCGCGCCAGCGCGCGGAAACGGATCGCTTCCGCGAGCTCATACGCGGATCGACGCCGCACTCCCGGTACGTCCTCCAAGCGCTCGCGCTGCTGTCTCTCTCGAACGGGCGACAGGACGGCTTCCGAACTAGTCGCGTGTACGAGATCTACGAGAACATCTGCCGGCAGGAGGGGTCGGACAGCCTCTCGCTCCGCCGCGTCCGCGACCTCCTCAAGGAACACGCGTTCCTCGACATCATCGAACAGTCGAAACACAGCGGCGGGAGCGCGGAGGGCAGTTACACGAAACACCAACTGTTGGAGGATCCGAGCGTCGTCAAGGAGGTACTGACAGAGGATAGCGCGGCGTAACCACCGCGGATCCGACGACTTACCGCCCTTCCGTTCGCCGTTTGAGCGTGATCGAGCCGTATCGTCTGGACGTGATCGAGCCGATCCGATCGAGCGAGCGTTTAGCCGAGGAGGCCG
>NZ_NHPE01000013.1:0-2977 GCF_002252895.1 Halorubrum sp. Eb13
CTGCCCCTTTGAGTCCCGCCCCGCACCGCATCCGCACCACAGGCCTCCCCAGCCTCGTCGGTCGCCCGTCGTTTCGCTCCGGGCGACCGACTCCAGCGAGGGACCTTCGGTCCCTCTGGCAGCCGGCGCTCCGCGCCGGCGACCTCGCGCGGCGCCGGTTCGCGGCCTGAGGGCCGCTCACGGGCGCGCGCCGACGGCCGTCCGTTTATAAACGCCCGCCCGAACCCGCCGATCCCTTTTAACTGTGCGAACCGTTGGCACGGACGATCTCCGATGGAACTCCGCTGCGAGGGCTGCGCCGGCTGCTGCGTCGACTGGCGGCCGCTCGATCGCGACGCGGCCGGCTCCGACCGCGCTGGCGACCGCGACCCGCTCGACGACACGTACGACCTCGTCCCGCTCACCCGCGACGAGGTCGCCGCCTTCCTCGACGACGGCCTCGGCGACGTCCTCGTCCCCCGGCTCTTCGAACCCGCCGAGCGCGACGCGAGCGTCTCGATCGACGGCGTCGAGGTGGCCGCCGCCCGGGACCGGCCAGTCTTCGTGGTCGGTCTCCGGAAGCCGCCGAAGCCGGTCGCACCGATCGGCACCGACGAGCCGCGCTGGCTCGACGCCTGCGTCTTCCTCGACCCCACGACGCTCCAGTGCCGGATCCACGACGACGACCGCTACCCCCGGACCTGCGCGACGTACCCGGGACACAACCTCGATCTCGGCGCCGAGACGGAGTGCGAGCGCGTCGAGGCCGCGGGCGGCGGCGACCGCCTCCTCGACGGCGAACCGCCGGACGACCTCCCCGCGCCCGCGTTCGGCCCGCAGGCCCTCGGGTCGGTCGTCTTCGGCTACCCCGACCCGGACGACCTCGACGGGGTGATCGACCGGCTCCGGACCGGTTCGCTCACCGCCGACGACCGCGCCCAGTTCGTCGGGGCCGCCGTCGGCTCGCGGCCGGGAGCGCTGTCGGTCGACCGCGACCGCATGGCCGAGGCTCGGGCCCGGGCGCGCGACGCCGACTCGTGGGCCGGCGGCGCGATTCGCGAGTGGACCGAACGCGCCGGCGCCGACGGCGACCGCGCCTCCCTCGACGCCGATTCCCGCGACCGACTGGTCCGCGAACTGGAGGACGACGCGGGCGCTCCCGGGACTCCCGGTTGGGACTGACGGGGACCGCCGAACCTCAGTCACGGAGAAGAGGAACGGGCGGCGCGCATCGCTTATTCGCGCGCACACGCGCGAGGGTCTTATGCCGTTCGAAACCCTACTTATGACGTGAACGAACGACGACCCACGGAACCCGACGAACCGGTCGAGTACGACCGCGTGGACGTCTCCGTCCTCGTCGTCGGCGCCGGCGCGGCGGGGGCGAGGACCGCTATCGAACTGGCAGAGCGCGGGGTCGACGACGTCCTGGTACTCGGCAAGCGGGGCCACGGAGACGCCCACACGACGTGGGCGCGCGGCGGGATTAACGGCGCGCTCGGCACCCGGGACCCCGAGGACTCGCCGGCGATCCACGCCGCCGACACCCTCAACGAGGGCCACTTCGTCAACGACCCGGCGAAGGTCGAGACCGTGACCGAGCAGATGCCGGAGCGCCTCCGCGAGCTCGACGAGTGGGGGATGGAGTACTCGCGCACCGAGGACGGCGAGATCGACCAGCGGTTCTTCGGCGCCCAGTCGTTCCGCCGGACGGCGTTCGCCGGCGACCACACCGGCGAGTCGATGCTGAACGCGCTCGTCAGCCGGGCGCAGGAGCTGTCGGTCCCCTACCGCGAGAACGTGATGATCACGAAGCTCGTCTCGGACGGTGACGCGGTGTACGGCGCCGTCGGCTTCGACATGGACACCGGCGAGTTCGTCCTGTTCAACGCGGGCACCGTCGTCCTCGCGGCCGGCGGCCACGCGGCGATCTACAACCGACACACCTCCCGGGACGACGAGAACAACGGCGACGGGGCGGCGCTGGCGTCCGACGCCGGCGCGTCGCTGATGGACATGGAGTTCATGCAGTTTCACCCGACCGGGATGGCCGTCGACGAGAGCGACCCCGAGTGGGAGCCGTGGAGCGGGCGACTCGTGACCGAGGCGGTCCGCGGCGAGGGCGGTCGCCTGTTCAACGCCGAGGGCGAGCGCTTCATGGAGCGGTACTCCCCCGATCAGATGGAACTCGACGCCCGCGACGTGGTCGCCCGGGCGATCGCGCAGGAGGTCGCCGAGGGACGCGGCACGGAGAACGGCGGCGTCCACCTCGACATCTCCCACCGCGACGCCGACTTCATCCGAGAGCGACTCCCGCGGATGTACGAGCGGTTCCACGACCTCGGCGTGGACATGGCGGCCGAGCCGGTCGAGGTGGCGCCGACCTCCCACTACGGGATGGGCGGCGTCGCCGTCGACGACGACGGCGAGACCGACATCGACGGGCTGTTCGCCATCGGCGAGACGATGGCGGGAGTCCACGGCGCGAACCGACTCGGCGGAAACTCGCTGGCCGAGACCGTCGCGTACGGCGTCGTCGCCGGCGAGCGGGTCGCCGACCGCGTCGACGGGCCGGGCGAGGTGCCCGACGACCTCCGCGAGGGACTCGTCGAGCCGCACCTCAGCGACCTGAGCGCACTGGCCTCCCGCGACGGGGAGCACGACGTGGACGCGGTGCTCGCCGACCTGCGGGAGATGATGTGGAACCACGCCGGGATCCTGCGCGACGAGCCGTCGCTCCGCGAGGGGCTCGACCGACTCGAAGCCCTCCGCGAACGGGCCGCCGACATGCGCGTCGGCCCGGTCACGAGCGAGTCGTTCGAACTCGCCGTCGACGTCGGGGTAGTCGGTGCGGTAGTGGGCGCCGCGGGACTCCTCGCGTTCGAGCGCGCCGCGGAGCACCGCCTCGGCGGCGACGAGAACGACGAGGAGTCCCGCGGCGCCCACTACCGCACCGACTACCCCGACGTCGACCCCGACTGGCGGCGGAACGTCTACT
>NZ_NHPE01000106.1:0-6824 GCF_002252895.1 Halorubrum sp. Eb13
GTTCAGCGTCGTCGGCGCCGCGACCGCCGACAGCGTGTTCTGAGCTCGGACGGCGACAGCGCCGTCCGCTCTCACCGGCGTCCGAACTCACACGACGACCGAGACGACGGCGAAGAGGATCAGCACACCGGCGATGTCGCAGACGTTGGTGACGACCGGGATGGTCGTGTCGTCGGGGTTGAGCCCGATCCGGTACGAGGCCTCTACGGCGGCGACGCTGGCGACGACGACGAGGACGGCGAGGAGCATCCCCGAGACCAGCGAGACGAGGAGCACCTGTCCGAGCCCGAGCGTGCCGCCGAGCGCGACGCCGATCGCCCACGCGGCGACGCCGACGACGCCGAAGACGGTCCCCGCCAAGGCGAACACGGCGCCGGCGTTCGCCCTGAGGTCGGGGTTCGACGGGTCCAGCTCGTACGTCCCGAGGTAGAGCTGCGTGGTGAGCCGCGAACAGGTGATCGACGCGAGGTTCCCGGCCGTCCCGATCTGGACCGGCACCAACACGAGGAGCGCCGGGTTGCGGACGAGCACCGCCTCGTACGTCTCGAGGACGGTGCCCGAGACGAGCTGGAGCACCGACAGCGCGGCGAGGAGCGGGATCATCGTCCGAACGATCCGACCGATCGACCACTCGTCGGTCATCGTGGTCTCCGCGCCGGGCGCCGAGCCGCCGCCCGAACCGGACGTCGAGCCGCTACCCGTACCGGACGTCGAGCCGCCACCCGTACCGGACGTCGAGCCGCCACCCGAATCGGACGCCGAGCCGCCTCCCGCGTCTGCGTCCGTCACAGCACGGCCCCCACGACGTAGATCCCGACGAGGAGGAAGAGGACGCCGAACACGTCGCCGAGCGTCGTCACGACGGGGCCGATCACGTTGTCCGGGTCGAGCCCCCGGCGGTAGCCGACGAAGATGACGGCGATCAGCACTGAGATCATGAGGGTCGCCGAGAGGAACCCCGCCACGACCATGATCCCGACCAGCTGGAGGAGGTTCCCCTCCGTCCCGAGGAGCGTCAGCCAGAGGTAGGTGACCACGGCGATGAAGACGGAGACGCTCATCCCGTTGATGAAGGAAGCGAGGATCGCGTTCCTGAGCCGCCGGTCGAGCCGGAATTGGGGCTCGATGAGTCCCTGGTGGAGCCCGGTCGAGAGTCGGGCCCCGAGGGAGCCGTACACGCCGCCGCGGGTCGCGAGGAACGCCGGGAGCAGGAGGAGGAGGCCGGGGACCTCCGAGATGCCTGCGCGCATCGTCTCGGAGCCGAGGATGGTGCCGGCGAACAGCCCGGCGACGAGGCTGACGAGGATCACCGGCAGCGCCTGTCGGTAGACGTCGCGTGCGGTGTCGTGGCCGGCCATCGTGCATCCCGACGCGAGGGAGGCTCAAAAACCGGTCGGACGACGTGGCCCGCATCGTTAAGTCGGTCGGGCGGTTTCCGATCGCATGGACTACTCGCTCGCCATCGAGAACGGGCCGGAAACAATTCCGGGCGGCACGGGGCTGCTGCTCGTCCACCCGAGCATCGGCGAGACGGACCGGATCGACACGGACTTCCTGAAGACCGACACCGACGCGTTCCTCGTCGTCTCCACGCGGACCACCGCGCGGGAGGTCGAACAGAAGCTGGAGTACTACGACGTCGACGAGACGAAGGCGACGATCCTCGACACGCTCTCCGTCGAGCGGGGCTACTCGCGGCGCTCCAGCGACGATGTCTTCTACGTCTCCGCCCCCGACGACCTCGACGGCGTGGTCGACCGCGTCGAGCGGTTCCTCACGGAGAACGAGGGGAAGCGACGGGTGTCGGTCGACTCGCTCACCGAGATGGCGTACTACGCAGACGACGACGCGGTGTTCGAGGCGGCCGCGGACATCCTCGCGCTCCTCGACGAGCACGACGCCGTCGGGATCTTCCACCTCTCCGAGGAGGTCCACGAAGTCGCGACGCTCGATCGGTTCCGGGAGCTGTTCGAGGGCGTCATCGAGCTCGACGGCGAGGGCAACGTCACCTTCGACATCTAGGATCGTATCCTGTCAGGCGCCGTCGTCGATCATCGATTCGAACGTCTTCTCCGCCCACTTCACCGCGTAGGGAGCGCCGCGGTCGCGGTAGGCGGCGGTGTCGAGCGCGGCGAACGGCGCGGGGAGGTCGAGGCCGTGACGGAAGGCGGAGCAGGCGTACTCCGTCGCGCTCGCGAAGTCGGTCTCCCCGCGGGCGACCTCGCCCGAGAGGTCCCCGAGCCGACCCTCTAGGCGATCGCCGGCGTCGACCCAGGCGTCGAACAGCCGTGGGCGGGTCCCCTGCCACGACGCGAAGACGTCGCGGGTGTACAGCCCGATCCACGCGTCGAACAGCGCGGCCGCGACCTGGAAGACGTCGCTCGGCCCGTGGCTCGTGGTCGAGGCGCCGGTGTCGGGATCCGGTCGGCGGATCGCGGCGTCGAGGTCGCGGTAGCGCTCGCCGAAGAACGGGAGGAAGCTCTCGGGAAGCCGGTCGGGAAAGGCGTCGTCCGGGAGCGACCCCGGAGACGGCGAGACGCCGACCTGGACCAGCCGGTCGGCGATCAGGAACGCGAGGAAGTCGTCCGGAGTTCCCTCCGCCCGCTTCTTGACGAGCACCGTCTGCGGGTCGGTCTGGGTCGTCCGGACGACGGTGCCGTCGCCGGGCAGTCCGACGGTGAACGCGGAACCGGCGTACCGCCGGAGGAGTTCCGGCGCCTCGTCCGGGAGCCACGCCGCCGGGAAGGAGGCGGGCGAGAGCCCGTCGACGAACAGTCCGAGGTCCTCGGCCGCCGCCGGCGGGAGCGTCTCGAAGTCGGCGTCGACGTCGAGGACCGGAGAGCCGGAAGCGTGTTCCTCACGGACCGCGTCGAGGTCATCGTCGAGCGACCGAGACGAGAACATCAGCCGAGCACGTACGAGAGGATGATGAGTACGGACAGGGCCGCCGAGACACCGATCGTACCGACCACGATCGTAGTGGATTTGCTCATGTCGGATGTTGGGGTCGCCGGTCGTTTAAATCTATATTACTTCGGACAGTCGCGAGGGGGTCGTTCGGGTGCGAGGCGGCCCGTGTAGGCGCGAGGCGGTCCGCGTAGACACGAGGCGGTTCGTCCAGATGGGAGACGGTTCGTGCAGATTGGAGGCGGTTCGTCCAGATGGGAAACGGTTCGTGCAGACGGGGACGTTTCGGGTGGAACCGACGTGTTTTCGACGGATTCCGGCGACCGTTCGACAGCGGGTTTATACGGATCCGTCCGATAGCCGTGGTATGCGGATTCGTGACGCACTCGAATCAGACGCCGAGGCGCTGGCATCGGTCACCGGTCGGCCGCGGGAAGTCGCGAGAAATATGATCCACGACCGGTCGGTTCGGGTCGCGGTTGAGGGCGGCGATCAGAGTAGCGACAGCAATAGAGATGAGAGCGGCACCGCCGATAGCGACGAGAACGGCGCCGGCGATGACGACGAGAGCGACGACGGCGACGACGGGGAGTCGGTGCTCGGCTTCGTCGCGTTCGACGTTCGCGGCGACACCGTCCACGTGACCGACTTCGACGGGAACGGGTCGACGGTCGAACGGCTGTTCGAGGAGCCGCGGCGGTTCGCGCGACGAGAGGAGATGGGCGTCGAAGTCGTCGTCCCGAACGACGAGGCGACGAGCGAAGTCATCGAGGCCTCAGGGTTCGCGGCCGCGGGGAGAGGCCCGCGGTTCGAGGGGCGACGGACCACCCGATACCGGATCGAGTTCGAGGAGTTGAACGGTCGGAACGACGACTGAATCGAAAAGGGGTCCTGCTCCGGTACCGACGGGTGTGTCGTCGAACCGGACTGACAACGGACTGGTGACGGACGGACTGGTGACGGACGGACTGGTGACGGACGGACTGGCGATCAGTCGAACCGCTGTTGAACGATCTCGAGCGCCTCCTCCCTGTCGGCCCAGTCGACGAACACCGCGACCGACGTCGCGCTCGTGATCAAGTCGATGATGTTGATCCCGTCTTTGGCCAGCGGGGCGATGATCTCTTGGATGACGCCGGGCTGGTTCGGGAGCTCGCCGCCGGTCACGCGGATGACGGCGATGGGGTCGGCGACGGTCACCGACGAGAGCGCCTCGTCGTCGACGACGGCCTCGTGGAGGAGGGCCTCGGCAGTCTCCGCGATGTCGACGTCGACGTAGAACGTGACCGAGTCCATACCGGAGGCGACCGCGTCGATGTTGATCTCCTCCTTGCGGAGGGAGTTCGCGAGCTGCGAGAGGATGCCGGACCGGTTGCGGATCGCGCGCCCGGCGATAGTGAGACACGCGAGCGGCTCCTCGCGCATGTCGATCAGGCTCTCGAACTGCCCCTCGATCCGAGTGCCGCCCCTGAGGAGGTCGCCGTGCTGGTAGTGGACGACGCGGACCGACAGGTCCTCGTCCTTGTACGAGAGCGCCGACGGCGCGACGACCTCCGCGCCGCGGAACGAGAGGTTCCGCAGCTCGTCGACCGTGATTCGACCTACGTTCCGGGCGCCCTCGACGACCCGTGGGTCGCCGGTCATGACCCCCTCGACGTCGGTGACGATCACGACCTCGTCGGCGTCCATGTAGTTGCCGAGCATCACCGCGGTCGTGTCGGACCCGCCTCGACCGAGCGTCGTGACGTTGCCGTCGTGGTCCTCCGCCAGGAAGCCGGTGATGATCGGGACGACGCCGTCGAGCCGCTCCGCGATGGCGTGCGCGCGCTTCTTGGTCTCCTCGATGTCGACCTCACCGAGCTCGTTCGTGATCACCGGCCAGTCGGGGTGGCCCGGCTCGAGGAAGACGGCGTCGATGTCGCGGACCGACAGCGCCGCCTTGAGCATCCTGACGCTGGTTCGCTCGCCCATCGAGACGATCTCGGCGCGGTCGGCGTCGTCCGTCTCGAACGTGATGTCTTCGAGGAGGTCGTCGGTGGTCGATCCCATCGCGCTCGCGACGACGGCGATCTCGTGACCGGCCTCGACCGCGTTCGCGACGGAGTCGGCCGCCCGATCGATGCGGTCCCCGCTACCGAGGCTCGTACCGCCGAACTTAGCAACTACGCGCATACGCACACCCCGTGGGGAGAACTCCGAGCGGTGTCGTCGCGTCGGATCGAACGAGAACGCAAGTCAGTGCCGCCGCATCGGATCGGACGAGAGACGGCTCGAGACCCCGAAGTGAAAGCGTGATCAGTAGACATGAGCGCCCGTAGCGGAGGAAGCCGCATAACTGTGTTCACTTCGACAATGGTCGCCCGAACGTGCAGTTCGCGGGAGCGACGACTTTCGGTGGAGTACGGTCAGTAGCGCTCTCGTCGGAACTCCGTCGGCGTCACTCGTCCTGAATGCCCCACGCGTCGGGCATCTCGATGACGTATCTGCCGTCCTCCTGTAGCGAGATGATGTACTCCTGCCGGTCGTACAGCTCCATCAGATTGAGTTCGTACTTTCCGGGGCTCACGATCCGAATGCTCTCGAACTGCTCGTTGAGTTCGTCCCGGAGCTCGCCGATGTCGGGACGAGGCCCCTCGGAGTCGGTTGAGTCTCTGGTGTCCGCGCCCGATTCCGAGTCGACTGGGTGGCTCGCTCGGTCGAGTTCGTCGGGCGAGACAACGTCGGAGCGGGCGCTCGCCTGCGCAACGTCCTCTTCGCTGCGCTCGCGGACGTGTTCGGTCCCGGTCGTCGAGTCGGTTGGGTCGGCCGGGTCGGCCGGGTCGGCGTCGGGAGCCGTGGGGTCAGTGTCGGCAGCGGAAGACGCGTCGGCAGCGGAAGACGCGTCTACGGGGGTCGAGCCGGTGGTGTCGCCGACGCCGTCGGGATCAGTCGAATCGAGGTCGCCGCTCCGGGGAGATCGATCGTCCGTTGTTGTCGCGTCCTCCGCCGTCACCGCGTCTTCCCCCGTCGCGCGTTCGTCAGTCGCCGGGGGTTCGTCAGTCGTCGGGGGTTCGTCAGTCGTCGGTGGTTCGTCAGTCGTCGGTGGTTCGTCAGTCGTCGCGCCCGCGGGCTTGAACTGGAACTTGTTCCCACCGCAGTCCGGACACCCGGAGAGCATCTCCTTCGATCCGTCGGGGAACGTCCGGCCGCAGGTGGTACACTGGTGAGGCATCTATTTTCGGGAGACGAGCGTGCTGATGAGGTTCTCGTCTTTGTGCAGCGTCTCGATCCGGTTGGCCGGACCGATGACGGTGAGCTTCTGTGCCGACTTTCGACCTATCAGCTTGTCGAGGAAGCTCTGGTCGGTCGTCTCCGCCTTCGGATACGTCTCGATCTCGATTCCGGTGAAGTCGTCCGGGCTGATCTCGGTCATCGTCACCTCGATCAGTTTCGACTCCTCGTCGGGGGAGAGCCCCTCCTCGAGGATGACGATGTTGCCGTCGCGGACGCCGTCGAGAATGAGGCGGATCTTCTCCATGCCGGTGAGCCCCTCCATCCGGGCGCCGCTTATCATGTCGATCCGGACGCCGTCGTCCGTGTCGTCGGGCGACGCGTCGCCGTCGACGTTGGGGGTCGGTCCGGGCATCAGCCGAAGTACTCCGCGATCTTCGTGTACACTTCGTCCATGTTGTCGCCTTCGAGCGCCGAGAGGGGAATCGTCTCGTGCTGCGGGAAGGCGTTGGCGATCTGCTGGACGTTCGCTCCGGGAAGGTCCGTCTTGTTAGCGAGGATCAGCGCCGGGAGGTCCTGCGACTCGATGATGCCGATGAGCATCGTGTTCACCTGCGTGAACGGGTCCGTGGAAGAGTCGAGGACGTAGATGACTCCGTCGACGTCCTCGCGGAGCCAGTGCATCGCCTCCGCGAGGACGTCGACGG
>NZ_NHPE01000081.1:0-1461 GCF_002252895.1 Halorubrum sp. Eb13
GACCGCCTGGCTCTGGATCGTGCGCGTCCCCATCGTGATCGTCGTGCTCGTCTCGCTGTACCTCGGTATCGTCGACTACGCCGGGTTCCTCACCGGCGGCTTCGCGGACTGGCTGGCGGCGCGCTGAGCGTTCCACGCCCCACCGCGGAACCGAGTTTTCGCGTCGATCGGCCCCCGGCAGAGGGGTCACTCGCGCAGCAGCGTCGAGTAATCGGCGATGACCCCGTCGACGCCGGCCGCGGCGAGCCGATCGGCCTGATACCACGTCTCGACGGTCCAGACGTTCACGTCGCGCCCCGCCTCGTGCGCGGCCGCGAGGAGGTCCGGTCCGCCCGACTCTCCGCCGCCCCCGAACCGCTCGGCGTCGAAGAACGGCGTTCCGCGAATCGCGTCGATCGGCGGGTGGACCGCGGCCGCGTCGTGCTCGCGGGCGATCGCCAGTCCGTCGGCGATCGACTCGGCCACCAGCGGGGCGACCGGCAGCGACGACCGCTCGCGGACCGCGGCGAGCGCCCCCTCGCAGAACGACGAGAACAGGAGGTCGTTCCCGGACTCCTCGGCGACGCCCAGCACCCGGTCGACGAACGGCCGCCAGACCGCCGTCCGGTCCGCGAGCGCGTCGCCGGCGAGCTTCTCGTCGGGCCGGAGGTCGCCCCGGCCCGGGTTCTTGAGTTCGACGTTCACGCCGACGTCCGGGGGAAGCGCCTCGAGCGCGTCGGCGAGCAGCGGGACGGTCTCCCCGCTGTCGAGCACCTCGGCGCCGGTGACGGTCGCGGTGTCCGTCTCCCAGACGAGACCCGCCGCGTCGGTGAGTCCGCGGTCGACGGCGGTACCGGAATCGCCGCGTCCGCCGCGACCGGAGAGCTCCGCGTCGTGAACGACGACCACGTCGCCGTCGGCGGTGGGCATGACGTCGACTTCGACCCAGTCGGCCTGACGCCCCGCTGGAACGCCGGACTCGGCGGAGCCGTCCGACCTCGCGACCCCCGCGGCCCGCTCGACGGCCGCCACGGTGTTCTCGGGGTTCTCGCCGGCGAACCCGCGGTGTGCGATCAGGGTCGGCGTCGGGCGCGCGGCGTCGGTCATATCGCGTCGAGGACGGCGTCGACGACGAGGCCGACCGCCTCGGTGACGGCCGCCTCAGCCCGCGCGAGCGGGCCGGTCGACTCCGCGTCGTCGTCGCCGTCGCGGTCGCCGGCGAACTCGTCGTCCGCCCGCTGGGCGCCGTTCGCGTCGTCGCTCGTTTCGGTCGCGTCCCTCATCGTCGGACCGCCGGTCAGACGTGCTCCTCGTACGGCTGAACGACGACGAACCCGTCGGGGCCGTCGAAGCGCATCTGGTACCGCTCGCCGGACTCCTGGCCGACCATGTCCGAGAGGCTGCGGTTGACCTCGACGCTCGGGGAGGTGCCGCCCCAGGCGACGGTCGCGCTGGGATCCGTCGCGACCGGCGTCTCCAAGA
>NZ_NHPE01000025.1:0-4275 GCF_002252895.1 Halorubrum sp. Eb13
GCCGCCAGCCTCGCCGAGCGCTACGACGCCACCGTCCACGTCGTCTCCGCGGTCGACACGCTGGCGCAGACGCTCGGCGGGCCGCAGGCCGGAGCGTTCGCCGAACGGATCGAGGACGCCGCGCGAAAGCGCGTCGAGACGGTGACCGCGGAGCTCGATGACGCGGGGGTCGATGTCGTCGGCGACGTCAGGCAGGGCGAGCCGATCGACATCATCGAGGCCGCCATTGAGGACACCGGCGCCGACATCGTCGTGATGCCGAGCCACACTCGCAGCGGCCTCCGGCGAGTCCTCCTCGGAAGCGTCACCGAGAAGATAGTCCGGGTCTCTTCCGTTCCCGTCGTCACCGTGCCGATGGCCGTGGACGGCGACGACGCGACGACGGGAGAGGATGCGACGACGGGCGACGCCGACGGGGGCGACGACCGGTCCGCAGACGGGACGTGACCGCCGCCGCGACGACCCGCGCGTTCCGGGTCGCGTACGACGGCCGCGAGTACGCCGGCTTCCAGCGCCAGCCCCACGCGACGACCGTCGAAGGCACCCTCCTCCGGGCGCTCGCGGAACACGGACTGCTCGATCGCGGGGACGGGCCGACGCACGCGACGCCGCCGGGCTACGCCGCGGCGGGCCGCACCGACGCCGGGGTCTCCGCGGTCGCGCAGACGGTCGCGTTCGAGGCGCCGACGTGGCTCACGCCGCGGGCGTTCAACGGGCACCTCCCGGGATCGGTGCGCGTCTGGGCGGCCGCGGACGTCCGGGACGGGTTCCACGCGACGCACGACGCGGTCCGGCGGACGTACCGGTACCACCTCTACGCGCCCGCGGCGGGTGCCTCCTCGCCGGCCCCCGACGGCGCCGTGGACGACGGACGCGTCCGCGACGCCCTCGATCGGCTCTCGGGCCGCCACGACTTCCACAACCTGACGAGCGACGACGCGGGGACCGTCCGGAGCCTGACCGCGACCGCGTCCCGGGACGGCGACCTGCTCGTGGTCGAAGTCGCCGCCGACGGCTTCCCGCGCGCGCTGGTCCGCCGGCTCGTCGCCGCGGTCCGGGCGGTCGGACGGGGCCACACCGAGCCGTCGCGGATCGACCGCCTGCTCGACGCGGAGCCGGTGCCGGGGGAACTCGGCGTCGGCCCCGCGCCGCCCGAGCCGCTGGTGCTGTGGGACGTCGCGTACGACGGGGTCGCCTTCGACGTCGACCGGGAGGCCGCCGAGAGCGCCCGCGTCGCCTTCGGAGAGCGGTACCAGACGGCCCGTCACGCCGCCGCCGCGACGGGGGCGATCCGGGACCGGATCGCGTCGGGGGACCGCGTCGAGTCCGCGGAGCGCCGCGACGGCGACGCCTCTTAGTCGGCCGCGCTCACCTCGGCGGCGTCGGCGGACGGGGTCTCCATCCCGTCGACGCGCAGGAGGAGGGTGTTGCCGTCGACGTTCGTGGCGTCGACGGTCCCCGAGAGGCGCAGCCCGGCGGCCGGCGTCGGACCGACGGTGACGTGATCGCCGGCCTCGAAAGGACCGACCGGGCCGCGGATCACCAACTCAGCGCGGCAGAGTTCGGGGTTGGCGACGCTGGAGAGGTCGATCTCCTCGACGTTCACGCCCTCTACCGGGTCGCCGTCGACGGCGACCGGCGTGGTCTCGGCGTCGTCCATCCGCTCGACGCCGAGAGTCTCGTAGGCGCCGTCGGTGGGGACGTACCCGCCGTCGGGCCCCGGGACGCCCTCGACCAGCCGGAGGTCCCGAAGGCTCTGCATCCGGTTCCGGACCGTGCCGGCTTTGCGATCGATCGACTCGGCGATGTCACCCCCGGAGACCGGGAGATCGGCGTTTTCCGCGAGGTTCACGAGCGCGGTCAAGACGCGTTTCTGACTCGTCGTGAGCTGTATCGTCGACATACACGAATCCAACAAATTGATATGGATAAACGTTTGCTTCTACGCACCTTATATTCTTGATACAGTAATTGGGCGCCAAGTAATCCCACAAACATATGTTATTAGTGCCAAAATGCACATAGAACAGAACTCCTGTTACTCCATATGAGACACAATCTGCGTATCAGCTATCTTTCGCTGTATGACCCCGAATTTCTTTATCAGTATTCCGTATTTACACTGGTATCTGAGATAATTCTCACAATACCTTATATAGTTGGCACCGTGGGTATTTACCCGTCCGTTCGGAAGCGGGAGTCGAACATGAATCGTCGAACCGACGGTCGACCGCGGTCGGGTCCCCGCCGAGCCGCGGTCCCGGACCGCGCCACGCCGTGGAACCGCGGAGCGACGACGGGGACGACCGGAGGCCCGAACGATGAGTGATCGGGGGTCTCCCGCCTTCGAGGGCGACTCGTTAGACGGGCGCGCCGCGAGTTCGGTCCGGTCGGACGCTCGCGACGAGACGGCTGCGACCGACGGACCGCACGCCGGCGAGTCGGTTCCCGACGACGTCACCGGCGACGGGGACCGTCGCCTCCGCGACCCCGGTGACGAGCGCGAGCGGGTCCGCTCGTTCCTCGACTCGCGGGTCGCGGCCGCCGGTGCCGAGGGGGTCGTGGTCAACATGAGCGGCGGGCTCGACTCCACGGTGACCGCGGCGCTGGCCGTCGAGGCGCTCGGCGCCGACCGCGTGTACGGGCTGATACTCCCGTGTAACAAGGTCGGCGCGCACCACGCTCGCGACGCCGAGGCACTGGCCGAGGCGCTCGGGATCGATCACGACACGGTCCACCTCCACTCGCTGTTCGCGCAGTTCGGGGCGGTCGCGCCCGACCGCTTCGATCTCCACGACGAACCGGTCCTGTCCGGCAACGCCGTCGCTCGGCTCCGGATGACGCTCGCGTACCTCGCCGCGAACGCGACGGACCGCCTCGTCTGCGGGACGGCCAACCGGAGCGAGCTGCTGCTCGGCTACTTCACGAAACACGGCGACGGCGGTGCGGACGTGCACCCGATCGGGCACCTGTACAAGACCGAGGTCCGCGCCCTCGCGTCCGAGCTCGACGTCCCCGAGTTCGTCGTCGAGAAGCCGCCGACCGCGGGATTCCTCCCCGGACAGCGCGACGCCGACGATCTGGGCGCCCCGTACGAGGTCATCGACCGCGTGCTCCGGCTCGGCGTCGACCGCGGGCTCGGCGCCGCGGCGATCGCGGAGCGGCTGTCGGACGGCGAGGAGGACGACGTTGACGTCGACGAGGAGGGCGGCGTCGACGTCGACGAGGAGACCGTCGCCGACCTTCTCGACCGACACCGGGCCACGGCTCACAAGCGCACGACGCCGACCGTGCCGACCGGGCGCGGGCCGTAGCCCTCTCCGTCACTCCCTCCGTACCGCACGACTGACGCGCGCTACTCCCAGCCGTCGGGCCAGAGGTCGGCCGCGCGCATCCCCGTCTCGAAGTCGGCGTCGCGGAACTCGGCGACGAGTTCCTCGCGGTCGAGCCGGGGCACGTCGCGCTCGGCGGCCGCGAACTCGCAGACGAGCAGCGCCGTCAGCATCGCGTGCTCCCGGACGTTCCGGTCGTCAACCTTGTCTCGCGTGTCCGCGTGCGTGTGACCCCAGCCGCGGCCGCGGTCGCCGGAGTCGCTGTGAAGCTGGAGCGCCGGCACCCCGCGGCGGACGAACGGCCACTGGTCGGAGAACGGGTGCGGCTCCGCGTCCACCGCGATCGGCTGGCGGGTCGCCGTCGACACCGACCTCGCGACCGACGCGGCCGCGTCGGAGGCGTGCGCGAGCGCGACGAGGTCCCGGTGGCGCCCCGCGCCGTCGACGTTGATCACGCCCCGTATCCGGTCGAGGTCGACCGTCTCGGCCAGGTGCTCCGCGCCGAGGAGCCCGACCTCCTCGGCGCCGACGGCGACGACGTCGACGCCGATCGGAAGCTCCGCTTCGGTCAGGATCCCCGCCGCGGTCGCCACGGTCGCGATCCCGCAGCCGTTGTCGAGCGCCCCCTCCGCGATGTCGTGGCCGTCGTAGTGGGCGAGCAACAGGAGCCGCTCGTCCGTGTCGGGCCCGACGCGGCCGACGACGTTCCGGCTCTCGCCGGGCTCGGTCGTCGCCTCGACGGTGAGCTCGGCCTCGGCGGCCGCGTCGCTCGCGACGTGCGTCCCGCCCGCGCCGCCTCCGCCGGCCGCGTACTCCCGGAGCCACGCGCCGGACTCCTTGGAGACGCCGACCGCGACAGCGTCGGCCTCCCCGCCGAACGTCAGCGAGCCCGTCGGCGGGAGCTGCCCGTCGAGGTGGTTGACGAAGACGAAGCCGACCGCGC
>NZ_NHPE01000050.1:0-15521 GCF_002252895.1 Halorubrum sp. Eb13
GAGTCGTTCCCCACGGTCGCACCCGGCGCGACCGTCGACGAGGTCCGGAACCTGCTGGACCACTACAAGGCGGTGATGGTCACCGACGGCGGCGAGACGGTCGGGATCATCACCGAGGCGGACATCGCCGCGCACCTGTCGTAACCGGACCGCGGCCGACGATCGGCCGTCCCGCTACGCGTCCCGCTCCGCCTCCCGCCGCTCCGAAAGGTGTTCCCAGATCTCCGTACACCCGACCCCGTCATCGATGTCGTCGAGATGTTCCGTGCCATCGCCCTCCTGAGTCTGTTCCGGCTCAGTCTCCGGGTCGGCGTCATCACTGGACTCGGTCTCCGGCTCGTCGTCGCCTGCGCTCGACGCGGATCGATCTGTCATCGCTCTCGCGGAACGTCCTCGAAGAGCTCGGGAGCGACGTCCGCGGAGGTGTGCTGTCGGTTGACTCTTTCGTCATCGGTATCGACGGATCGATCGACGGCACGATCGGGGGTCGGATCCATCATCGCGTCGAGGTACGACTCCATCGATCATAAGCCTCGTCACACGAGTAAATCGAACCACTACTCCATGGTACCGGAAAGGAATTCCGGTATCCGTGACTGACGTACCCCCTCCAACCCGACCGTAGTCGGGCGGTTCCCCGTCATCTCGGCGTTATCAACCGCGTCCGCGTTTGCGAGCATCGGCACCGTTTGATTCGTCGAGACCGAACCCGGTGTGTGACCACCCGCTTACGCGTCCTCGATGACGGGGCGTGGCTATCCATCGACGACACCCGAGAAGTGCGTGTTAGCGAACTCTGGCGCCTCGACGCGCCCGGTTTCTGTGACTGCGATCTCGCCGATCTGGTCGTCGAGAACTTCCAGACGGTCGGCGTCGACGGGGCGACGATCGAGACTCGCGTCCATGGCCAGTGTATCGCGTGTGGCGTGACGGGAACGACGGCCTGGCTGCCGGTTGGACGGATACGGGACGGTGAGTTCGTCGAATTCGACCGATCGTCGGTTCGACGTTCGCGGACGGCAAACCACCGGCAATAACCGCCTCTGAAATAAACCACCGGGGAAGGTTGACTCCACGCGGTCACCTATGTGGGCGTCGGGTGTAGCCGACAACGATGCCAACAGACGTCGAGAACTGGAAGTCGGAGGTCTACGGGAACGAGGTTCGTGACCGCCTATTCGAGTTCGCCGAGCAGGGGTACGACTCGATCCCGGACGACGAGCGGGACGCCTGGTTCGAGCGGTTCAAGTGGTGGGGGCTGTACCACCAGCGGAACGGACAGGAGGGGTACTTCATGATGCGGATCGGGACCCCGAACGGCGTGCTCGAGCCGGGGCAGCTCCGTACGGTCGGCGAGATCGCCGACGAGTACGCCCGTGGCCCGGGGACGAATCCGATCTTCGGCGACGCGTACGCCGACTTCACCACCCGTCAGTCGATCCAACTGCACTGGATCGAGCTCTCGGACGTGCCGGCGGTCTTCGAGAAACTGGCGGCGAACGGACTCTCGACGCAGCAGGCGTGTGGGGACTCGTGGCGGAACATCGTCGGCAATCCGGTCGCCGGGAAGGACGGCCAGGAGGTCGTCGACGCGTGGCCGGTCATCCGCGAACTCAACGAGACGTTCAAAGGGAACGACGATCACACCAACCTACCGCGGAAGTGGAAGGTGTCCGTGACGGGCTCCGCCGACGGCTCCGGACAGGGCGATATCAATGACCTCGCGTTCGAGCCCGCTTATAAGCAGGTCGAGACGGACGGGGCCGAAAGCGAGGACGCCGTCGGCTTCAACGTCCGCGTCGGCGGGGGGCTCGCCCGCAACGAACCGCGCCTCGCCCGCGACATCGACGTCTGGGTCCCGCCGGAGCAGGTCTCGGCCGTCGCCGGCGGCCTCTCCGCGCTCTTCCGTGATTACGGCGATCGTGAGGACCGATACAACGCCCGCGTGAAGTTCCTCGTCGACGAGTGGGGAGCGGAGACGGTCCGCGAGACCCTTCAGGAGGAGTACGTCAATTTCGAACTGGAGACCGCCGGCCGGGACGTCCGCGAGGAGTACACCTACAACGCGGGCGAGGGCGAACGGAACGACCTGATCGGCGTTTACGATCAGAAGGACGGGCGGAACTTCGTGGGTCTGAACGTGCTCGTGGGCCGAATGGGTGCGGCCGACGTCCTCGACCTCGCCGACCTCGCCGAGGAGCACGGCTCGGGCGAGGTCCGACTCTCCCAGCGACAGAACGTCATCCTCACCGACGTGCCCGACGCGGAACTCGACGACCTCCTCGACGAGCCGTTGCTCGACCACTACTCGCCGGATCCGTCGCCGTTCATGCGGGGCTCCGTCGCGTGTACCGGGACCGAGTTCTGCTCGCTGTCGATCGTCGAGACCAAGAACCGGCAGGTCCGCTTCGCCCGGTGGCTAAAGGGGAACGTCGACCTCCCGGACGGCGTCGACGAGTTCCACATCCACCTGTCCGGCTGTACGGCGTCGTGCGCGCAGCCGCAGATCGCCGACGTGAGCCTGCGCGGCATGAAGACTAGGAAGGACGGCGACCCGGTGGAAGCGCTCGACGTCGGCCTCGGCGGCGGCCTCGGCGAGAACCCCCAGTTCGCCCGCTGGGTAACCCAACGCGTCCCGGTCGACGAGGTCCCGGGCGCGATCGCGAACCTGATCGAGAGCTTCGCCGCCCGGCGCGAGGACGGCGAGTCGTTCCGCGCCTTCGTCGCCCGCCACGACGACGACGAACTCGACGCCCTCGTGGACCCGGAGGAGACCGACTACGACGACCCGATGATGCACAACACGAAGCGTACGTGGTACCCGTACGCCGAGAACGACGGGATCGACGAGGGGCCGCCGGTGCCGGCGGACGACTGACGATGCAGGCCTCGACGACACCCACGACGGCGACGTCCCCGACGCCTTCGACGACGCCGAGGGCGAGCGAATGAGCAACCGCCTGCTCCGCGTGAACGCCTACACCACGCTCGACCTCGTCGACGGGCGGGTTCGCGGTCACGACTTCGAGGAGGACGCGCCTGGCGTCGTGAACGTCACCGCGCCGCGAGAGGAACCGGACCACGTGACGCTGCAGGTCGAACTCGACGACACCGCGTTCGATTCCCTTCCGGCACACGCCGACGAGATCGAACTCTCCGCGGCACAGGCGAGAGCGCTCGCCGAGGCGCTGGAGTCGACTGCGGACCGAGTCGCGGCCGCTCTCGACGAGACGGCCGACGACGCGGACTGACGCGCTTACAGTTCGAGTCCTCGGATCGCGACTGCTCCGGACGGCTCCCCGGTCTCGCCGCCGTCGGCATCTGCTACCCGGCCGATCACGCGCCCGTTTGTCTCGGCCGCCAGCGACTCGGCGTCGTCGGGGTCGAGGGCGGCGACGAAGCCGGTGCCCATGTTGAACGTCCGGTGCATCTCCTCGTCGGAGACGCTCCCCTCGGACTGCACGAACTCGAAGACGGGCTGGGGGTCGAAGGCGTCCTCGACGACGTACCGGTGGTCGCCGAGCCGCGTCAGGTTCGTCCAGCCGCCGCCGGTGACGTGGGCCGCGCCGCGCACGTCGCGTTCGCGCATCGGGTCGAGCAGGTCGGTGTAGATCCGAGTCGGCTCCAAGAGCACCTCGCCGACCGTCTCGTAGCCGTCGAACGGGCAGGGGTCGTCGTAGTCGTGGTTCCGCGTGGCGGCTTCGCGGGCGAGCGTGAGCCCGTTGGAGTGGATCCCAGAGGAGCGCCAGCCGACCAGCGCGTCGCCCGGCCGCGCCTCGCCGTCGAAGACGGCGTCCTTCGCGGCGAGTCCGGCGCAGGTGCCCGCCAGGTCGAGTCCCCGGATCACGTCCGGCATCACCGCCGTCTCGCCGCCGACGAGCTCCATGTCCGCCAGCTCGGCGCCGCGGGCGAGGCCGTCGCCGACCTGCTCGGCGAACCGCTCGTCCGGCTCGTCGACCGCGAGGTAGTCGACGAAGGCGACGGGGCGGACGCCGGCGGCGACCAGGTCGTTGACGTTCATCGCGATGCAGTCGATGCCGACCGTCGAGTAGTCGCCGAGCGCCTCGGCGACGAGGAGCTTCGTCCCGACGCCGTCGGTCGCGAGCGCGAGGTACCGATCGCCGATGTCGAGGAGGCCGGCGTAGTCGCCCTCGGCCTCGCCGACCGCGCCGATCAGCGCCGCGGTCGCCGCCTCGCTCGCGTCGATGTCGACGCCCGCGTCGGCGTACGTGAGTTCGTCGTCGCCCTCGTCCGCTTCTCCCCCCGTCTCGTCGCCGTCGCCCTCGGTCATGTGTGTCGAGGGACGCCCGCGGAGCAAAAGCGCACCGTTCCGGCCGGCGCGACCGCCCCCGTCGCGTCGCTCCCCTCAGAACGGCCCGCCGAAGCCGAGCCCGCCGACGAAGACCAGGCCGATCGTGAGCAGGACGGAGACGACGAAGAAGCCGACCCACACGCCCTTGCTCCAGTCGAACACGGTCTTCCCGTCGAGCGGGCCGTACGGGATCAGGTTGAACGCCGCGAGGAAGACGTTGATCGCGATCCCGCGGGAGCCGATCAGGGTGATCACGGGGCTGCCGACGACGGGACCGAGCAGGAACGCCGGGAGGAAGACGAGGGTGAGAAGCAGATTGACGACCGGGCCGGCGAGCGCGATGTGGCCGTGCTCTCGCGGCGTCAGGCGACCGCGGTGGTGGACCGCGCCGGGCGCGGCGAAGATGAATCCGAGGAGCGAGCTCATCACGGCCAGAAACAGCATGCTGTTGTCGGCCCGGAACTCGGCCACCTGGTCGTAGTGGACCGCGACGACCTTGTGCGCGATCTCGTGGAGGAGGAACGCGACGCCCGCGGTGAGGAGGCCGACGAGCAGCGGCGGGAGCACCCCCGCGGCGAGGAGCCGGCCGAAGCCGGCGGTGCCGTTGACGAAGAAGAACGTGAACGCGACGCCGAGCGCGAGCCACGCGACGAGCAGGTCGCGCAGCTCCGTGCCGCTGAAATAGAGGCCGGCGATCCGGCGACCGCGGAAGGCGGAGCTCACGCGCCACCCCCGACGGCGGACCGAGTCACGCCCCACCACCGCCCAGGATGGCGTTCCGTATCAGCTCCGCGCCGGTGCCGGCGCCGTCGATCATGAGGCGGCCGACCTCGTCGACGCCGCCGACCTCGGCGCCGAACATCGCCGGGATCACGTAGACGGCGAACAGGAAGCTCGCGACGATGCTGCCGACGTTCGTCATCGCGACGACGACGATGAGCTTGAACAGCGGGACGTCGAGCATCGCCGAGACCAGCTCGGAGGGCGACCGCGTCTCGTCCGAGAGCAGCTCGTTGAGCGTCCCGATGTCGCCGACGTTCACCGTGAGGTGGCGGAGCTCGACGTAGCCGGTGAACCAGCCGGGCGCGAGCACCGGGTTGATCGAGGTCATCCACGCGACCGCGCCCCCGACGCCCGCGGCGGTCCACCGCGCGCCGGCGACCTTCGCGAAGGCGAAGGCGAACGCGCCGTTGATGAGGAACCACGCGCCGAACAGCCGGAACAGGAAGGCGTTCTCGACGCCCGCCAGCGCGAGCAGGACGAAGAAGCCGACGAAGCCGACGGTGATCGCGTAGCCGACCGCCTTCTTCCACGGTAGCCTGCTCCCGCCGCGTTCCCGGCCGACGAGCTCCTCCATCGGCGGGAGCGTCTCGGGGCTCGCGAGGTATCGCTCGATCCCCGTCTGATGCCCCGCGCCGACGACGGCGACGACGTCCTTGCCGGCGTCGCGGAGGGCGACGAGCCGGTGGGCGATGAACGCGTCCCGCTCGTCGATGAGCGCCTCGGCGCCGCCCGGCGAGAACTGGCGGAACTCCTCCATCATCATCGTCACCACGTCGGTGTCGGTGAGCTCCTCGACGCCGAGCTCCTCGATGCCGCCGTGCTCCGGCTCGCCGCCGCGGTCGGTCAGGCCGAGCAGCGCCGCCACGACGACGCCGAGCGTCAGCCCGAGCGAGACCCCGAGTCCGAGACTGCCGATCGCCGTCACGGCGAAGCCGCCGAGGTACGTCGAGACGAGCCCGTTCGCGACGCCGGAGGCCGCCGCGGCCACCCCGGCGCCGACGCCGAGCCCGCTCGCCGCGTAGAGGCGGCCGTCCGGGGAGAGCGCCAGCTTCCCGACCTGATCGACGGCGATCCCGGCGGCGACGGCGACGAGGACGCCCGCGGTCACGCGCGTCAGCAGCGCGGTGGTCACTCCGAAACTGCCGCCGAACAGGCCGATCGCCGGCCCCGCGAGGACCCCGACGAACAGCCCCGCGAGCACGCCGACGATCCGCGAGTCGGTGACGCCGAACGCGAGCCCGCCGACCATCCGGAGCTTTTCCGTGACCGTCATTCGCGCCCAGAAGCGCTGGATCGTCGTCTGGATGTCACGGTCGACGAGGGCGACGTCGATCCCGAGCCCCTCGGCGACGTCGATGGCCGCGCGCATGTCAGCGCCCGGTTCGATGTCGAAGCGCTCGCCGAGCTGGGTCTGGACGTACGAGAGCATCCAGTAGGCGAGGAACTGGAAGACGGTGTTGCCGCGCAGGAGGTCGCTCGCATCGAGGTCGTCAGGCGTCTCGCCCTGCAGCTGACGGTACCGCCCCTCGTCGAGCTCGACCGCGACGACGTCGGGGCGCTCGCGATCGATCGTCTCCTCGACCTCGTCGACCGAGCGCTCGGAGACGTGCGCGGTGCCGACGACGGTCACGGAGCCGGCCGCGCCCCCGTCGCCGTCGCCGTCGCTCCCGCCGGACCCGGGTGCCTCGTCGGGCCCGGACGCCGCCGCGGGGTCGCTCGCCGTCGGGGGCACGGACGCGCCGTCGGAGCCCCCTGGCGTCTCTGTCATTGCCGTGACGTACCCCCTCGCCGCGTTTAGGGTTTGTGAGTCGATATCGGATCGTCGGGCGCGTAACCGATCCAACAAATTTGTATCCTCACGGCGTAGAGTGGCGATCATGTCGCGGCTGTTGCCCTCCCTACCCGACGCGACGCCCGAGGACCGAGAACCGCGGGTCGTGGGCGTCGACGACGAGGACGCGGACGATCTCATCGCCGCGCTCGGCTCCGAGACCGCTCGCGAGATCCTCACCCACCTCCACAACGAGCCGGCGACGAAGTCCGAGCTCGCGGCCGAGGTCGACACGTCGCTCCAGAACGTGCAGTACCACCTCTCGAAGCTCGACGGCGCCGACCTCGTCGACGTCGTCGACACGACCTACTCCGAGAAGGGCCGCGAGATGGACGTGTACGCCGCCGCCGACGAGCCCCTCGTGCTGTTCGCCGGCGGCGATGAGGAGTCGGCCGGGATCAAGAGCGCGCTGATGCGGCTGCTCGGGGGGTACGGCCTCATCGGACTGGCGGCCGTCGCGGCCCAGCGCCTCCTCTCGGTGGCGGGACCGACGGCCCGCGTGACGACCACGACCGGGGGCGACGACGCCGGCGTCACCGCGGAGCAGTCCGGGGGAGACGGCGGGGGAGCCGCCGACGGCGGCGACGCGGCGGTCGACGGCACGGTCGAGTACGTCGTCGACCCGCTCGCCGAGTACGCCGTCTCGCTGCTCGAACCGGGCGTCGTCTTCTTCATCGGCGCGGCGCTCGTCTTCACGGTCGCGTGGGCGTACTGGTACCGGACGAGCGGGGCCTGAGGCGGGAGCCCGCCGAGGGCGGGAGCGCTCCGCTGGCGCCGAGCGGCGTCGCCCGTGGGACAGCTATTCATGCCGCCGCCACCACGATCCGGTATGGAACACGAAGCCGAGGTCGTCGGGGTCGGAGCGGGCTCCGCGCCGGGCGGCGACGTGCCGGCGGTCATCCTCTCGGTCCGCGACGAGTACGTCCCGATCTTCGTCAGCGCCGACCAGGCGCAGTCGATCGGGATGGCGCTGGAGGGCGAGCCGTTCGACCGGCCGTTGACGCACGATCTGCTCGTCGACATCCTCACCGAGTTCGGCGGGGCGATCGACCGCGTCCGGGTGGACGACCTCCGCGACGGCACCTTCTACGCGAAGGTCGACGCGGAGCGGTACGACGACGGCGAGCCGGAGCGGTTCGTCTTCGACGCGCGCCCCTCCGACGCGCTCGCGCTCGCCGTCCGGATCGACTGCCCCGTCATCGTCTCCGACGAGGTGGTCGACGAGGCCGGTCGCTCCCCGGACTCCGTCCGCTTCGACGACGGACCCCAAGACGGCTCCTGACGACGAGAGCCGGAGGTTCAAGTCGCCCGCCTCCCCACCGCCGGTATGGACGAGACGGCGACCGTCGCGGAGTCGTACACCGAGATGACCGAGATGCTGCTGCCGAACGACACGAACAACCTCGGGCGGGCGCTCGGAGGCGCCGTTCTCCACTGGATGGACATCTGCGGCGCGATCGCCGGGATGCGCTTCTCGAACCGGCAGGTCGTCACCGCCTCGATGGACCACGTCGACTTCATCGCCCCCATCGAGATGGGCGAGGTCGCCGTGATCGAGGGGTACGTGTTCAACGTCGGGCGCACGAGCCTCGACGTGAAGGTCGACGTGCGCGCGGAGAACCCCCGAACCGACGAGCAACGGCGCACGACGACCTCCTACTTCACTTTCGTCGCGCTCGACGAGGGGGGCGCCCCGGCGAGCGTCCCGGAGCTGACCTGTCCGACGCCGGAGGAGGAGGCCCTGCGCGACGAGGCGGTCGAGGGACGGCGCGAACAGCTCAGCGACATCGTCGAGCGGTACGACCTCTGATCGACGATCGGGGGCCTACTCGCCGTCGACGACGTCGACCCGAGCGGCGCGCTCGGCGGTCGCGTCGTCGTCGCCGGGCGCTTCGCCGCCGGGCCCGACGGAACCGGCCGATCCGACCGCCGCCTCGTGCGCGTCCCTGACCCGCGCGCCGAACTCGTCGAGGGTGCGACCCGCCTCCGCGGCGGCGAGGTGGCTGGCGCAGTCGCAGTCGGACGCGCCGAAGCCGTCGACCGGGCCCGGCGGGAGGCGCTCGGCGACCGCGCACTCGACGTCGGCGCCGACGCTCCGAACGACGCGGTCGATCCGGGCGTCCGGGTGACCGAGCAGGTGGTCGACGTGCCAGTGGCGGACGCTGTGCTCGCCGCGCGCGGTCCGCCGGTGGCGGTCGACGCGGGAGAACCCGCCCGCGCCGAGCGCGCTGCCGGTGTACGCGTAGCGGCCGGCGCCGAAGCGGCGCTCCCCGAGCGCGCCGACGCCGATCTCGGCGGAAGCCGCGAACTCGACGAGGAGGGTGTACGTGCCGCCGGTCGAGTCGGCGACCGATCCGTCGCGCTCGGGGTCGCCGGCGCCGTCCCCGCTCACGACAGCGCCTCCGGCGGGGCGCTCGCGGCGGGGCGGAGGTCGTCGACGAGGTCGCGCGCCGCGTCGGTCAGGCGGTACGTCTCGTGGACGTCGGCGGGGTCGCGCCCGCGGCCCGACAGGGTCCCGACGACGTCGGCGATCCGGTCGTAGTTGTCGCGGACGAGTCCGCCGACGATCCCCGGAGTGCCCGCGCGGTCGGCGAGCTCTTCGGCCGCCGAGCGCCCGGCGTACACCCGGCGGCGGCCGGGGTCGACGAGCACCATCGCGAACGGGCGCGAGCCGAACTGCGCCTCGAGGAACGGGCCGACCGGGTCGGCCTCCCACGGCACCGCGACGACGCCCTCCAGTCGGCGGAGCGCGAGCGCCGCGACCGAGCAGTACGGACAGTCGCCGTCGAAGATCAGCACCGGCGCGTCCGAGTCGTGACTCATGATGATCGGTAGGTGCCACGGCGGCTTAAGCGACCGGCCGGCGGGCCGAAGCGCCGCGAGAAACGGGGCGAAAAACGCGAGTGTCTCAGTGCGAGTGGCCGAGCGCGTCCTCCAGCGACTGCCCGAACCGGTCCTCGAACAGCTCCGCGGCCGTCTCGTTCATCTCCGCGATGTCCTCCGGCACGTCGCCCTCGCTGTGGTGGACGATGACGTGCGCCTGCTGGGCCATCGCCTGCACCACGACATCGCTGACGACGCGGGTGCCCTGCTCGCCCTGCTCGCTGAGCACGTCGACGAGACCGGCGGGCAGTTCGAACGACTCCTCGTCACCGTCGGGACCGGTGATCGTGTAGGTTTCCGTATCTCCCATACGTCTCGGTCGCGGTCGGGACATAAGGGTCTGTGGAAAACGCGCGTGGCGGACGCACGCGCGTGTCGAGTCCGGCGAGCCGGGCTTCTCCGCGCCCGCCGCCATCGCCGTCCTCCCCGCTATCGCCGCCCTCGCCGCTATTCCCGCCCTCGTCGCCCGGCGGCTACCCGTGCGCCGAGATGGCCGTCACCGAGAAGCCGGAGAGCGCGATGCTCGCGAGGTAGACTGCGATCGCGGTGACGACGATCGAGCCCCCGGAGGGGAGGCCGAGCCCGATGGAGACGGCGAAGCCGCCGAGCACGGAGACCTGGCCGAAGATGACGCCGAGGTACGTCGTCTCACGGAAGCTCCGCGCGACCTGCGAGGCGGCCGCGACGGGGACGACGAGCATCGCGGCGACGAGGATGACGCCGAGCACCTGCATCGCGCCGACGACGACCACCGCGGTCAGCACGACGAGCAGCGTGTTGTAGCCGGTGACGTTGAGCTGGGCGACGCGCGCCGCCTGCTCGTCGAAGGTGATGAAGAGGAGCTGTTTGTACGTCAGCGCCACGCCGGCGACGACGAGCAGCGAGAGCGCGCCCATCAGCCGCGCGCCCTCGGCGGTGACGATCGCGAGGTTCCCGAACAGGTACCCCTCGATGTTGATGGCGGTCAGCCCGCGCCCGTAGCTGACGATCAGGGTGCCGACCGCGAAGCTCCCGCTGAGCATGATCGCGATCGGCACGTCGCCGTAGGCGTCGGTGCGCTCCGTGAGCCACTGGACGGCGAGCGCCCCCGCGATCGCGACGACGAGCGCGACGAGCAGGAGCGAACTGTCCCAGCCGGTCGACGCGTTGACGAGGATGCCGATCGCGACCCCCGCGAACGCCGTGTGCGCCAGCGTCTCCCCGATCAGCGCCATCTCCCGGTGGACGAGGAAGGAGCCGACGAGCGGCGCGACGACGCCGACGAGCACGCCGACGGCCATCGACTGCCACATGATCGGGTGCCGGAACACGTTCGTGCCGAACGCGGCGTCCATCCCCCGCCCGAGCGCCCGGAACGCGGCGTAGAGGTCGCCCATGACCGGGAGGTCCCGCGCCCAGTAGAGGAGGAGGAACGCGAGCATGCCGACCGCGACGACCGCCGTGAGCCCGAGCGCGGCGACCTCGGCCGTGCGTCGGAGTCCGCGGTCGGGCCTCGCGTCCGCGGTCGGGTTCGCCTCCCCCCCGCCGTCCGCGGCCGTGGTCCCGCTCATCAGTGGTGGTGGTGGACGACCTGTCCGGTCGCGCCGTACGCCTCCGAGAGGGCATCGCTCTCGACGAACGACTCGGTGTCGCCGTGGTGGTACAGCTCGGTGTTGATGCAGGCGATGCGGTTCGCGCGGTCGGTGACGACGCCGATGTCGTGCTCGATGAGGATGATGGTGATCCCGTCGTCGTTCAGCTCGTCGAGGAGCGCGTAGAAGGCGTCGCGCGACTCCGCGTCGACGCCCACGGTCGGCTCGTCGAGCGCGAGGAGGTCCGCGTCGCTCGCGAGGGCGCGAGCGATGTACGCGCGTTGCTTCTGCCCGCCGGACAGCTCGGTGACGAGCCGGTCGGCGAGGTCGCCGATCCCGACCGTCTCGATGGCGTCTGCGACGGCGGCGCGGTCGGCCTCGGAGAGGCGCCCTCGGCCGGCGTGCGCGAACCGGCCCATGGTGACGCACTCGCGAACCGTGACCGGCATCGACCCGCCGCGGCTCGTCGCCTTCTGCGAGACGTAGCCGATCCGCCCGCCGTCGTCGAACTCGTCGACCGGACGGCCGAACAGATCGACGGTCCCCTCGTCCGGTTCGTGGAGCCCGAGCATGAGGTGGAGCAGGGTCGTCTTCCCGGAGCCGTTCGGGCCGACGAGCCCGAGGAACTCCCCCTCCTCGACCGTCAGAGAGACGTCGCTCACGGCGACGGTGTCGCCGTAGGCGAACGTCACGCCGTCGAGGTCGACGATTGCGGTCACTGCGTGTCCCGACTCTGGGTCGTCCGAACGTTTAGCTCTTTTAGTCCGTCGGCGAGGACGGGTCCGGCGGCGGGTGAGGGACCGCCGGCCGGCGCCGACGCGTCGAGGCTCCGACTCACTGCGCCCCGAACGCGCGCTCGAAGGCGGGGACGTTGACCTCGGTCATCTGTTCGAGGTAGCCGTAGCCGGCGTCGTTCCACTCCTCGGTGGTCCCGCCGGCCGGGCTGACGGCCCGCGTCTCCGTCGCGTCGCTGTTCTCGACTATCGTCTCGGCGAGCGTCGTCGACGCGAAGCGGTCGTAGAGTATCGTGTCGATCCCCTCCGCGTTCACCAGTTCGATGGTGTCGGCGATCTCGCCCTGACTCGGCTCGTTCTGCGGCGAGACGCCCACGGGCGAGTGGAGCCGGAACCCGTAGCGCGCCTCCAGGTACTGGAACGAGTTGTGACCCGCGATGACGGCGACGCCGCGCTCGGCGCTCTCGGCGATTGACGCGAAGGCGTCGTCGACGTCGTCGAGTTCCTCCGCGTACGCGGCCGCGTTGTCGGCGTAGGCGTCGGCGTTCTCGGGGTCCGCCTCGCCGAGTCCCGTCGCGATGGTCTCGACCATCCGCCCCGCGAGGACCGGGTCGACCCAGACGTGGGGGTCGTACTGGCGGTCATTTTGGTTTTCCTCGTCGTGATTCTCTTCGTCGTGATTCTCCTCGTCGTGATTCTCCTCGTCGTGATTCTCTTCGTCCTGACTCTCGTGCGAGTGGTCCCAGTCGAGCAGGTCGTCCTCGACGTCGGCGAGCGCGTTGACGACTGCGACGGAGTCGTAATCGGTTTCGAGCGTCGCGGCGAGGTCCTGCGCCCACGCGAACTCGGGGCTGTCGAGGTAGACGAACGCGTCGGTCGAGGCGACGTCCGCGGCGAGGGTCCCGTCCGGCGTCCAGCCGTGCCCGAGGCGGCCGACCTCGACCGGGTCCTCGAAGCTCGCTCGGTCGCCGACGACCTCGTTAGCCCAGTCGTTGAGGGTGAAGAAGGCCGCGTACCCGCCGTCGAACTCGGCGGACCCCTCGTCCGCGGCGCCCGAACAGCCGGCGAGCGAGGTCGCCGCTCCGGCGGCCAACAGTCCGCCTCCGCGCTTCAGCACCGATCGGCGTGAGTGAGTCATACCTATCGATACCAACTGTTAATAGAAAAGTATTGTTATTTCACAACTCATAGTTAATAACACAGGCCGCGAGACCGCGATCGATTGTCAGCGCCGACCGGCGACGCGGTCGCAAAGGCGGTGACGCCGCCGCTCGCCCACACTCCGTCAGATCGACGGTCGTCGCGTCGGCGAGCGCGGCGAGCCGCTCCGGATCGACGGCGAACACCGCGCTCGGCGTCCCGGCCGCGCCGTAGACCGTGTCGTACCCCGCGAGCGTCGGATCGAAGGCGGTCGGGAGCGCGACGTCGTGGCACAGCGGCGGCACGCCGCCGATGCTCCAGCCGACGGTCTCGCGGATCCGCACCGGGTCTGCCATCGTCGCCTCGGCCGCCCCGAAGTGGGCCGCGACCGCGTCGAGGTCGAGCCGGTTCGCGCCGCTGGTGATCGCGGCGACGAGTCGATCGCCGGTGTCTCCGTCGGCGCTGCCGCCGCCACCATCGGCTCCGGTGTCTCCGCCCGAGAGCGACACCACGATCGTGGAGGCGATCGCCGCCGTGTCGCAGCCGACCGCGTCGGCCGCCGAAGCCGCCGTCTCCGTGCCCGCGTCGAACTCCAGGACATCCAGGTCGACGCCGTAGCGGTCCCGCGCCCGTGCCGCGAACTCCGCCGCGCGCTCGTGCATGGAGAAAAGGAGGCCCGCGGCGGAGTATGAAGCTCTCGGCCGCGGCACGTATGGCGGTCGTTCGGGAGAGAAGCGGCGCCGTCGACGACCTACCGCGTCCGGAGCTCGTCTTTGTCCTTAATTACGCGGGCGTCTCCCTCGCCGGACGTGACCTCGTTGACGAGGTCGTACAGGTCGTTCTGCAGGCCGGCCGGGAACGTGAGCACGCCGACCCACGAACCGTCGTTCTGCCACTCCTCGCGCTCCAAGTCGCCGAACTCGCGGATCTGCGCCTGGCCGGAGCCGGCGTAGTCCGCGGGGAGCTGGACCGCCATCGTCACCTCCTCGAACCGGATCGGGATGACGGGCCGGAGCGCCTCGAGCGCGTCGTCGACCTGGTTTTCGACCGGCTCCATCGGGTCGATCTGGAACCCCGCCTCCTCTAGGGCGCGCTCGATCCGCTCCGGCGGGTGCGGGGAGTCGTCCATCTGCGGGTTCACCGCGTTCCGGGTGATGGTGGTGACCAGCTGGTTGTGCTTCCGCTCCATCATCTCCTCGCGCTGCTCGGCGGTGATCTGGATCTCCCCGCGCTCGACGACCTCGGGGATGATCTCCAGCGCGTCCGTCGTGCCGAAGACGGTCTCGAGGTCCTCCTCGGCCGGGCGATCGCCCCGCGAGGCGTTCTCGAACACGTCCTCGGCGGCGATCACGTCCTCCAAGTCGCCGTCGAACTCACCGCGCTTCATCGCGAGCGCCGCGTCCGGGTCGATCAGCACCTCGAACCGTTCGCCGTGCGACTCCAGTCGGGCCGTCACGGCCTCGTCGAGCGAAATCATACTTGGAGATACCACCCCCGCACTGAAAAAGCCTCCCGCGAGATGGAGCCCGCCGATCCCGCGTCCCGGCCGTTGGTCAGCCGTCCCCTCAGGAACGCTCGTCCTCCCAGTCGTCGCGACAGACCTGCGAACAGAAGCGTCGGTGTTCGACGTCGGTGCCGTCGACCCAGGTGACGGTTCGACGGCCGACGCCCAGCGCCGGGCCGCCGCAGGTCGCACAGCGCGGGGCGGACTCCTCGTCGACGTCCTCCTCGAGGTCGGAAGTCGGATCTACCATACCCGTCCGTGCGTCCCCGGACACTTGAACCCGCGAAGGGCGGCAGTTCTGGCCGGGCGATCCGGAGACCGTCCGTCGACGCCGACCGGTCCGGAGAGGAATCACCCCCGTCGCCCCCTCGCGTCCGGTACCGGCCGCTACCGCCCGAGGGGTCGGTCGCCGCGGGGCCGGCGCCCTCCGCCCGGGGGAGATCGCCGCTTCGACGGGTGTTCGACCGCGATCTCCGCGTCGGACGCGGGGTCCGGCAGAATCCGCTCGCGACCGTCCGGCCACCGGACGACGACCCGGCGCGGCGTCGCGCCGCCGAGCCCGAAGTGCGCGACCGGCTCGGTCTGACAGAGGCAGCCGCCGCCCGCGTCGACGGTGCGGCGCTGGATCCCGGCGGTCGTCTCCAGCCTGACGACGGCGCCGCGGGCGGGCGCCCCGTGTCTCGTCGTCGGCCGGACGCGGAGCCACCCGGCGTCGGCGGCGCCCGGGACCTCGTAGGCCGCGATCGGCTGCGCGGCGACCTCG
>NZ_NHPE01000074.1:0-812 GCF_002252895.1 Halorubrum sp. Eb13
TGCGCGTCGACGACGAGGCGGGAGTGATGCGGATCGAGGTCGAAGCCGAAAACGAGACGGGCGGGATCGAGACGGTGACGGAGAACGTCACGCTCGGCGCCGTCGTCTACGAGCGGGGCGACGACCGGGTGGCGTATCAGGGCGGCGGGGTCTGGCGGTCGAACGGCGACGGGTCGTGGATGGTGTCCCCGCCCGAGTTCCACTACCGCGGCGACACCCTCACGCTCCCGCTCGTGACGATCGACGGGGTCGACGGGCGGCTCGGCGACGACGCCGTCGTGACGGCCACCTCGAAACACCCGGAGGGGCTGTTCCCCTCCGAGAACGTCTCGAACCCGCTGCTGGGCGGGAACGTGACGGTCACGGTCGAGAGCCAGTACGCGGAGGCGTGGGGGCGGTTCTTCGAGACCCGGACGCGAGCGAACGTCACGCAGGTGTCGCCGACGGAGGTCCGCGTCGCGCTCCGAACCGAGACCGTCCACCCGACGCTCAGCGCGGGCGTCTCTGCGCTCGGCACGTCACGGCTCGAGTTCGGCGGCATAAACACCCTGTACGCCGACAGCTACGACTCCACCGGCGGGTCGTATCCGGGGAAGGGCAACGCCAGCGATAACGCGGTGCTCCAGACGACCAGCGATTTCCACCTCACCGCGGGTGGCGGCGGTAAGACCGAGTCGATCGAAATCCGGGGGGACCTCGTGGCGGAATCCTTCGACACACCGAAGGGACAGGCGGACAAGAAGCTGACAATCACGGGGGAGAAGCGGGTCGACGACTCGGTCGGGAGCGCGGACCCCGTCGCGGGAGCCATC
>NZ_NHPE01000039.1:0-5455 GCF_002252895.1 Halorubrum sp. Eb13
CGCGGTCGACGGCGTCGGCGGGCGGGGCCGGCGGCGCGCTCGGCGACCGCTCTCCGACCGCGGGCTGCGGCGTCCGGCTCGCGAGGACGTCCTTCGGGATCCCGACACGAACCGGCCCCTGCGGGTGTTCGCGAGCGACGCGAATCGCGTCGGCGACGGCGGGGACGGCGCCCGCCGGCGAGTCCACGAGGACGTTCTCCTTGACGACCGTGTCGTACGTCTCCGGCGGCGTCTCGTGGATCCCGTCGCCGCCGCGCACCTCGCGCTCCGTCTCGACGGCGAGGTGCAGGAGGGGGACGCAGTCGTTCAGGGCGTTCTTCAGCCCGTTCATCGCGTTCATATCGCCCGGGCCGGGGACGACGACCGTCGCCGCCATCGCGCCCGGCTCGCCCGTCTCGGCGTACCCCCACGCCTGATGGGTGACGGCCGTCTCGTGGCGCGCGACGACGAACCGCGCGTCGCGGTCGGCGAGCGCCCGGTTGAGCGGGAGCGTCTGCTTCCCGGGGATCCCGAAGGCGACGTCGACCCCGCGGTCGAGCATGTGGTCGACGACCGCTTCGGCGACGGTCGGCGCGTCGACCCCGTCGGCGTCCGTCCCGCTCGGGGAGTCGGTAGTCTCCATACCGCGAGGTCGACGGAGCGGGTGTTCAAACCTTCGGCGGCAGCGGGGGCCGCAGGCCGATCGGCGGCGTCGCGGCCGCGAAATATCCAAATCAATACATCGGTGGCCGAGAAATGACAGCTATGATCGATATCGCGGTCCAGCTGTACACGCTGCGCTCGGTCGACGCTCCGCTCCCGGAGCTGCTCGACCGCGTGGGCGAGGCCGGCTACGACGGGGTGGAGTTCGCCTATCGGGTGCGCGAGTCGCCGACTGAGGCGGTGCTCGCGGCGCTCGACCGGAACGGTCTGGACGCCGCCTCCGCGCACGTCCCGATCGAGGCGTTGGAAGACACGCCGGCCGAGGCGTTGGAGGCCGAGTTCGACGACACCGTCGACCTGTACGGTCGGCTCGGCGTCGACACGTTCGTCGTCCCGTGGCTCGACCCGAAGCACTTCGAGAGCGCCGCGGCGGTCGACGCGACCGCGGAGCGGCTGGACGACCTCGCGGCGGCCCTCGACGCCCAGCGCGTCCGGCTCGCGTACCACAACCACGACCAGGAGTTCGCGAGCCTCGACGGCGACCCCGCTATCGAGCGACTGATCGACCGGACCGACGATCGGGTCGAGTTAGAGATCGACGCCGGCTGGGCGCTCGTCGGCGGGGCGGACCCCGCCGAGCTGATCGACCGACACGCCGGCCGGATCACGCACGTCCACGTCACCGACGACGACGCCGATCGCGGCGAGTCGGTCGCGCTCGGCGAGGGCGACGTGGACCTCGACGCGGTCGTCGCGAGCGCGCGGAACGCCGACGTCGAGTGGCTCGTCTACGAGCACGACGACCCCGCCGATCCGATCGCGTCGATCGAGCGCGGGGCAGCGACCCTCCGAAGGGCGCTGCGCTGAGCGTATCGCTCCGTGCGGTGCGATCAGAGCCTATCGCTCCGTGCGGTGCGATCAGAGCGCACTGCTCCGAGCGGCGTTGCGCCGGCCGCGGCGATCCCTCGGACGGGACCACACGCGTAGCTACTTTACCACACAGTGTCATGTGATATGTATGCGCTTACCAGAGACTCGCGATCTGTTCGCACGGAAGCTACAGTTTCCGGCCTCACGGAAGGCGGTGCTAGAGACGGTGGGTAGCACGGAGCTGTCGCCTCCGGACGGAGAGGCCACGACGATCCGAGCGGTGATCGAGCGGTCCGACATGGAGGAGTTCCACTCGGCAGACGACCTCTACGACACGATGATGTCGCTCGTCGGGGCGCAGTTTATCGGACGCCGGTACTACGACGACCGCGGCGCCATGCCGCAGGACGAGGACACCGAGGTGAGCTTCTGATGGCGGTTACGCTGGTGTCCGGAGTCAACGGCGTCGGGCTCTCGAGCGTCTGTCAGGCCGTCCGACGCGGGCTCGGAGACGGGTACAAGCTGATCAACTTCGGCGACGTGATGCTCGAACAGGCGGCCGCGATGGGGTTCACGACCGAACGGGCGAAACTGGGCGATCTCTCACAGTCGCAGACGCGCCGGCTCCAGCGCCGCGCGGGCGAGTTCGTCGCCGACGAGGCGGCGGAGGCGGACGTCCTCCTCTCGACGCACTTGGCGGTCGAAACGAAGACCGGCTACGTCCAGGGGCTCCCCTCGGAGGTGCTCCACGACGTCTCGCCGAGCGCGTTCGTCCTCGTGGAAGCGAGTCCGGAGACCATCCTCGACCGCCGGCGGACGGGCGACCGCGACTCGCACGCGGTGACCGAGCGCAAGATCTCCTTCGAACAGGACCTCAACCGCTCCGCCGCGCTCCAGTACGCGCGCGACCAGAACGCGCCGGTCCGGTTCATCGAGAACGAGGACAGTATCGAGGAGGCGGCCGAGCGCCTGGCGGACTCGCTCTGACGGCCTGAACCGAGATAGGCCCGTCCGTGCTCGGCGTTCCCCGCCGGGGCCGGCGAGTCGGCGGTTCCGTCTCCGACCGTTCCGCGACCGGCGGCTACGCCGCCACGGACGACTCCGCCACGGACTACTCCGCCACGTTCGTCTCGCGCACTCGCACGCCCTTGCGCGCGAGGTGTCGCATCTGGCGCTGCGCGAACTCCTCTTCGCTGGAGCCGCGAGTGGCGAGCACGTAGACGAGCGCGGAGCCGGAGGGGCGCATCGTCCGGCCGGCGCGCTGGGAGCCCTGCCGGCGGGAGCCGCCGAGCCCGCTGGCGACGATCGCGACCTCGGCGTTCGGGAGGTCGATCCCCTCGTCGCCGACGCGGGAGACGACGAGAGTGTCGAGGTCGTCCCCGTCCGCCCCGGGCTCGTCGCCGTCCCCGCCCTCTTCCCGGAACCGTCGGAACAGCTCCGTGCGCTCGCGGTGCGGCGTCTCGCCGCTGATGAACGGCACGCCGAGCGCGTCCCCGATCGCCTCGCCCTGATCGAGGAACTCGATGAAGACGAGCGCCTTCTTGTCTCGGTGGGCGGCCAGCAGGTACCGGATCTCCTCGATCTTCGCGGGGTTCTCCGCGGCGACCCGGCGGCGCTCTCGACCGTCGGCGCTGGCGTACTCGTTCTGCGCCAGCTCGTCGCGCCACGGGACGTACCGGATCTCCACCTCGGGCTCCTGGACGAACCCCGCCTCGAAGAGGGCGTCCCAGTCGGCGCCGATCGGCTGGCCGATCAGGGTGTAGATCTCCTCCTCGCTCCCGGTCTCGCGGACCGGAGTAGCCGAGAGCCCGAGGCGGTGTTTGCTCTGGAGCTCCGCCGTGCGGCTGTACACCGGCGCGGTAACGTGGTGGCACTCGTCGAAGCAGATCAGTCCCCACTTCCGGGAGTCGAACAGGGAGCGGTGGCGGTCCATGCCAGCGATCTGGTAGGTCGCGATCGTGATCGGCCGGATCTCCTTCTGCCCGCCGTGGTACAGTCCGACGTCGGCGGGGTCTATCGTCGAGTGTTCGAGCAGCTCCTCGCGCCACTGGCCGGCGAGCTCGCGGGAGGGGACCAGGATGAGCGTCTCGCCGCCGACGGCCGCGATGGTCGCGATGGCGGCCACGGTCTTTCCGGAGCCCGGCGGGCCGACGTACACCCCGGAGCGACGCTCGAGGAACGTCTCGACCCACGTCTCCTGATACGGCCGGAGGTCGGTGGTGAGATCGATATCGACCGGGTCGCCCACGTCGAGGTCGCGGTCGTCCTCGACCGGGTAGCCCGCGTCGTAGAGGGCGCGTTTGACCTCGGCGACGGCGTCCTCGTTCACCCACGCCTCCGTCTCGGAGATCGGCGCGCGGAGGTGGTCGTCGTCGAGGTGCTGGTCCGCGACGTTGCCCATCAGGCTCTCGGAGGCGGCCGCCAAGACGACGTAGTCGTCCTCGTGGGTGTATAAGCGGAACCGGTGCGCACGGCGCCACTGGTCGCGGATCCACTCCTCGAGGTGGTCGTACCGACGCGGGAGGACCGACCGGAGGCTCGCGACGAGGGCGTCGGCGTCGTCGAACGGCGCGGCCCACACGTCCTCCTGCCGGATCCGGTAGAGGTACCCGCGGGTGCCGGGTTCCGTCCCGGTGGTGTCGACGAGGTACGCGAACTGCGAGAGCCGCGCTCGCGTGTACTGCGTCGGGCGGTCGACGACGATCTCGCGGCGGTTCGGGAACGCGACGACGCGCTCGCGGCTCGCCAGCCGCCCCCAGTCGGTCGGGTAGAAGACGACCGGGTCGCTCTCGACGTCGAGCCGGTCCACGTCGCCGCGGTCGACGAGCGCGGCCAGCGCGTCGCGGGCGGCCGACTGCGTCGTGCCGAGCCGACGAGCGACCTCGCTGGCGGTCGCGATCGGTCGCTCCTCGGCCTCGAGGGCCTCGTGGAAGCGGTCGAGCGAGACGTCGGCGGCGGCCGCGGAACCGTCCTCGGCGCCGGACCCCTCGGGGTCGTCGGTCATTGACGACGGTTCGGCCGCGACGCTGAAATGGGTAGCGTCCGCGGCTCGGAGCGAGGAGGCGGACGGACGGGGCGCGGCCTTATCGACCGGAGCGTCCGTGACAGCCGCGGGAGGTGATCGCGTCCTTCGAGCGGAACCGGCAGCCGCAGTCGTCGCACCGGACGTACGGCTCGCCCGGCTCGGTCTTCAGGCGGTGATCGCCCACCACGAACGGTCGGGTCACGGTCCGGGGGCGGATCCGGTCGGGGATCGGCGTCGACGCCGACTCGCTGAGCGCCGCCCGCACGGCGATGGTGTCGACGTCCACGGGGTCCCACCGGCGGGCGTCGAGGGCCGCCTCGCGGTTGGCCACCTCGGTCCAACCGGTGACGACGACGGGAGAGTTCGTCTCCGTGTCGCCGACGACGACGACGAACCGGATGCCCCCGTCGACGAGGGCGAACCGCCAGCCGTCGGTCCGGTTCCAGCGGAGCTGACCGCGGCGGATCGCGTCGCTCACGGTGCGGGTCGACACGTAGCGACCCGGCTGTTCCAGCCGGTCGCGGAAGTGATCGGTGAGGGCGTAGAGACCGGGGTCGCGGACCGGCGGATCCTCCGCGGTTCGCGCGACGGAGGACCGGCGCGCAGACGGCGAGCACTGCCGTCGATAGTCGCCCGTCTCGGGGTCGAAGGGAAGGGGGTCCGACCTCCCCGCCCGCCGGCGTGACCCCGCCGGCGCGGTCGTGGACGCAGTCCGACGCTCCGTCGATCCGGAACGGGATGACTCCGCGTCTCCCGCTCCGCCCTGTCGGGATGCCACTGAGTGACAGTACAGAGTCGGCTCTTAAGTGTGTTACGCCGACACAGGGGTGCGGTCCGCGGATCGGCGTTCGGCGTCGGCCGGGAGTCCACTCCGGCCGCGAACTACTCGTGGCCGGAGACCCGGACGGGCTCGTACGG
>NZ_NHPE01000057.1:0-1334 GCF_002252895.1 Halorubrum sp. Eb13
TATTCTTAGCGTCTAAACACGGCCTGCGCCCTGTATTCAGCACGACTCCAAGAACATATCACCTGCTGAGGATTTCAACAGAGCCATTTTAGGTGCAACTCCACTCAAAGAGCGGAGTGAGAAGGCTGAAGCACTTGACCGAATGCTTCAGCAACTTCGCAAAAATGCGGACCCCGAGTTCGGCAGGATTTACATGGACAGCCAGTTGTTCGAAGCCGATATTGTCACAGCGTGCCGAGAACACGGACTGAACTGGATGATTCAGGCCCCTGATAAAGAGATGTATACGGAGCTCGCTGAGAACGCCCTCGGGGGAACCAAAAAAAAGAAGATATTACTTTCACCAATTTCGATGCGAGTCACCGGACGTTCAACGCGATCATCTGGCCGGTCCCCGACGAAGAAGTCGGGCAAAAAGAAACTACGCCAGCGACAGATCTCACTCGCTATCACGACCAAACCGAGAGCATTAATGATAGTTCCTCAGACGAGACGGATCCTGACAGCAGCCCCCAATCCCGGCTTGATCGACACGGCAAGATGCCTCCTGTAGCGGAGACGCCTGATGCCGGGAGCGGCGAAAGCGATACACACACCATCTGGATTACAGATATGGATGTCGGTGAGCGGGACTTGGAGGGACTCGGCTATCAGTACCGCCACCGGTGGAGGATAGAGACAGCCATCCGCCAGTTGAAACATACGTTTCAGGGACAATGCCGGTCTTCGGACCGGTTGCGGCGGGCGGTTTACTATCGTATCATGGTTTTGGGAACTTCAAAGTATATATTAGAAACTCGAACTAATCCGTCGGACGTGTATTAATTCCATGTTGTCGGATTCATCCTGCGGCTAGCCGCAGCTGCTCTTCTTGAATTCGTATAATTGCTTTGTTGAAACCATTGGTCGCTGATAGTTTGTCGAGGCTGTGCTACATTCAGAGCGCGTATCTACCCCGAGACGACCTTTCGATAGCCTTTCCGGAAAAGTTGCCCCGCACCTAGGATAGTAAGTACTACTGCGCCAGTTACAACCGCTGAGTGAACGATTTTATACGATGGAAACGGCGTGTATCGACCGAGAATGAGCAGCGTCGTCGCTATTATCCACAGAATATACAATCCGATACCAGTTTGATAGAGGGCCTTGCGCATGATTGGACTTTGGAAAGCTGTACACTTCTTTTTGATGTCCTCCTGTTGAATATCCTTTCTGCATCTCTCACGCCGATCCTATCACCGCTTAACGATTTCAACAGAACCAGCTCTGTTGGAATCCTCAGAATTTGATACATCTTACCGCGGTTTCGGTCACTACTGCTCTGTTGAATCCGC
>NZ_NHPE01000068.1:0-5180 GCF_002252895.1 Halorubrum sp. Eb13
CAGCCGTGAGGCGGGCGCAGGTGACGTAAGCACCGCAGGAACGAGCGAAGCGAGTGACGAGGAGCGCAGCGAACGTGCGCCCGCCTCACGGCTGGGGCTTTGGAGGTTTTCATCGTCAAGCCACGATCAACGATTTATAAACAGGCGGCTGGGAATCCGAAAGCCGTCACCGCCGAGCCGTCACTCAATTATAAACACCCGACAGCAACACCCTCATCCGATTCATATCGCCGTCACCCAGGCCCGATACTCCTCGTCGAGCCCGTACACCTCGCGGAACGCGCGCTCGACGAACCCCGCCACGCGGTTGGCGTCCGAGCGCGCGGTGACGACCGCGTTCGTCCCCTCGGCTTCCTCCGGGCTGACGAGTTCGTCGATCCGGAACTCGGGGAACTCGCCGAGCAGGTCCTTCAGCCGCTCTAACTCGTCGTCGGTGCAGTCCAAGATCAGCTCCGTGCCGACGAGCTGGATCCACGGCGGCACCTCGCCGCCCTCGGTGACGTCGCTGTCGGGGTCGACGTCGACGGTCATCACGTCGCTCGACCGGGCGCGGTGCGCGGCCGCCGCGTCCGCGATCAGCTTCAGCCGCTCCGTCTCCGTCGCGGCGTCGAATCGTGTCATGTCGTCACGTCGACGCCGGCGGCTATTGAAAGGGCGCGCTTCTCCGAGAGGGACGGTTTAAAGGCCCGCTACCGCTCCGTCTCCGCGAGCACGTCCTCGGCGATCTCCAGGGTGCGCTCGGCCTCGCGCACCCGGTCGTCGACGGCGCCGGTCCGCACCAGCTCCAGCTCGGGGTCGTCCAGCGCGTCGCGAACCTCGGCGGCGCGGCGGAGCCGCTCGTACTCGTCGTCGCGCGCGAGATCGCGGACGGCGCGCAGCGTCGCGACCGTGTCGTCGTCGGCGACGCGCGAGACCAGCGGGATCAGCTCGTCGATCTCGTAGGCGAGCTCGTCGCCGGCGGCGGGCGGCCAGTCGAGCGTCAGGGGCTCGCCGTCGAGCCGCTCGATATAGGTGCGGTGGACCGCGACCGCCGTCCGGAGCGCGCCGGGGTCGTCGACGTAGTGCTCCAGCTTCGAGTTCGAGTAGTCCGCGTACTTCAATAGGGTCGGCAGCGGCTCCTTGCCCGCCTCGTACTCGGCGACGTAGTCGGCCAGGTCCGTCGGCGGCACGTCGACGTCGACGAACGGCGTCGCGTCCGCGCGATCGAGGAACGAGAATGCCTCGCGGGCCGACGCGGACTTATAGAACTCGTCGAACGACTCCCGGACCGCCTCGTTGTACGTCTCCACCGGCTCGCGGAGGCGGTCGACGTCGGCGTCGAGGTCGGCGTCCGCCATCGCCGCGACCTCGCGAAGCTCGTCGAGCCGGGCGGCGAGGCGCTTCTTCGCCTCACGGGCGTCCCTGCGGGCGATCCGATAGTCGTCGAGCGCCTCGTCGCGGTCGGCGAGCAGGTCGACGTACTCTCCGGCGGGTTCGAGCGCCTCGCGGGCCGCCTCGAAGTCGCGCTCCGAGAGCCGCTTCTTGTCGACCGCCTCGTCGGCGGCCGCGAACGCGTCGGCCGCGAGCGCGTCGTCGTCGACGTCGACCGCGTTCGCGAACTCGCCCTCGAACCGGACGTAGGCCTCGAAGTCGCCGCTGCCGACCGCGTCCTCCTCGTACTCGTCGAGCACGCGGTGGGCCCGGCGGTACGTGTCCGCCGCGGCCTCGACGCGCTCCCGGCCGAGGTCGGCGATCCGGCCCTCGATCCCCCGGAGCTCGTCGTAGCGCTCGCGGAGCCTCGCGGCCGCCTCGCCCGCCTCGGCGACCGGGTCGGGCTCCGCGTCGCGTCCCGCCGCGCCGCGGTCCGCCGCGCCGCCGGCCGCGTCGCCCATTCAGTACACCTCGTCCGGGTCGAAGACGCGCTCCCCGACGTGCTCGCCGTCGATCGTCCGGTGGAAACAGGACCGGTGCCCCGTGTGACACGCCCCGACGTTCTGGTCGACGAGGTACAGGAGCGTGTCGGCGTCGCAGTCGACGCGCACCTCGCGGACCTCCTGCGCGTGGCCGGAGGAGCCCCCCTTGTGCCACAGCTCGTCGCGCGACCGGGAGTAGTAGTGCGCCTCGCCCGTCTCGCGGGTGCGGTCGAGCGCTTCCGGCGAGACGTACGCGAGCATCAGCACCTCGCCCGAGTCGGCGTCCTGGGCGATCGCGGGGACGAGCCCGTCCTCGCCGAAGTCGACGTCGATCGGGTCGGCGGCGGCGTCGCTCGCGTCTGGACCCTCGCCCGCTTCCGGCTCCGCGTCGGCGTCGCTCATGTCTCGCTCGTAGCGCGGGGCTCGAATAGTCCTTTTGTCTGTTCTCGCTCGCTCCCGAGAGAGATCGCCCGCCGCTCCGGGGGCGCCGAGCGCCTGCGAGGCGCCGGCCGCTCCGAGGCCGACGACTCTACTCCCGGCGTAGTACGAGCGCGTCGCCGTCGGCGTACGCGTCGGGGCGCCGGTCGACGACCTCGAAGCCGAGCCCGTCGTACAGCGCGAGCGCTCCGTCGTTGTCGGGGTGCGCTTGGAGCGTCACGGGACCGTCGGCCCCTTCGATCGCGGCCGAGAGGAGGCCGCGTGCGCGCCCCTCGCGCCGGTGGTCCCGGTCGACGACGAGTTCGGCGACGTGGACTCCGGGGCGGTTGGGGGCGTCGACCGGAAGCAGGTACCCGACCGGGCGGCCGTCCGCGACGCTCACGAGCGCCGAGCCGACCGCGAGGCCGTACTCCAAGAGGTCCGGGTTCGGCTGCCGGAGGAACGCCTGGAGCTCGCGGATCCGGTCGGCGTCTGGCGGGCGGGCGGCGCGGACGCGCGGGTCCGGGGTATCGGCGTCTTCGTCCGACGGGTCGGAGTCCGGCCCCTCGCCGTCGTTCGACGCCGGGTTCACAGCACCGTCACCCCGAGCCCGACCGCGACCGCCGCCCCGGACAGCGTCGCGAGGAAGTTCACGGTCTGGTTGCCGATCCGGTCGCCCTCGACCAGCGCGCCGAGGAGGCTGTCGACGGTCATGCCCGCGACCCCCGCTAAGACGACGACCCCGCCGTCGACGAGGTCGCCGAGAGGCATTCCGACCGCGGCGAGGCCGCCGACGAGGAGCGCGCCCGCGAGACCGGCGAACTCACCCTGCCAGGTGATCGCGCCGTCGGTTCCGGGGTCGACCCGCTTGAGGGTCGTGACGAGCCGCGGCCCGTCGAACAGCCCGCCGATCTCCGAGGAGAGCGTGTCGGCCATCGCCGTGGCGGTCGCCCCCGCGAAGGCGAGCGCGAACGGGGCCGGAGGGAGCGCGACGTGGGCGGTCGCGGCGTAGCCGACGAGCGCGACGAGCGCGACCGCGGAGTTCGCCAGCACGTTACCCGTGCCGCGGGCCCCCTCGTTCTCCTGGGCGACGCCGCGGGCCGCCTTCTCGTCGAAGCGGTACTTCGAGGCGAGCCCGCCGACGGCGTAGAAGGACATCAGCGTGAGGAACCAGCCGACCCCGCCGAGCACTACGGCGAGCAGGGCGGAGAGCACACCGGTGAGCATCCCGGGGACGGAGGCGGTGCCGAGCGCGAAGGAGATGTAACCGAGCGCGACGGTCACGCCGAGACCGAACGCGACGAGGGGGACGGTGACCGCCGGGTCGAGCGCGAGGAACCCCCAGACCGCGAACGCGACGAGGATCACCGTGATGTGCGCGTCGCGGGCGAACACCAGCGACCGCACGAGCGCGGCGGTCAGCGCGGCGACGGACGCGATGAAGACGAGGTCGGGGAGCGCGGTCGCCAGCGACGCCGCCCCCGCGGGGTCGACGCCCGGAGCGGGGACCGGCCCGTCGAGGGAGAACCCGCCGTCGACGCCGAGGGCCGCCGTCTGGAGCCGCACCGCGACCTGTCCGACGAAGGCCGCGAGGGCGCCCACCCCGACGTAGCCGGCGACGAGCGGGAACTCGTCGGTCGTCGACCGGCCGACGAGCTCCCGGCCGAACCGTCCCCCGCCGACGGCGAGCGCCGCCGCGGCGAACGCCTCGTACGGGAGGGGGGCGCGGGGGAGCGAGGCGAACAGCGCAAGGCCGGCGGCGGCGACCGAGAAGGCGACGAGCCCGTAGAGCCGCTCCTCCTCGCGATCGCCCGGCAGCGCGAGCGTCTCGAACCACTCCCCGTCGCGGATTCCGAAGAAGGCGAGGCCGGCGACCGCGAGGAAGGGAACGACCGCGGCGTCGCCGAGCGTCGGCGCGAGGGCCGCGAGCGCGGCTACGGCGGCGAAGGTACTCGCGCGTCGGAGCCTCCGTATCACACCCTCGGCTACCCGGGACGAGCACTTAACGGTCCCGACACCGGTCGACGGCCGCGCCCCCGGTCAGTACCGGTACTCGTTGAACTGGACCGCGTGCCCTTCGATCACGCGTACGGGTCGCTCCGGGTCCTCCTCGTCGTCTCCGGTCGCTCCCTCGTGCGTGTCAACGCCACTCATACGCATGGAGAAGCGACTGATTCGTATAAACGTTACCCACGGAGCGGAAGTACTGACGCGGGGGCGAGACGGGTGCGTTCAGTCGAGGACTCGGTCGATCTCGCCGAGGTCGTCGAGCACGTAGTCGGGGGTGACGTCGGCGGCGGCGATCCGGTCGTCGTCGGTCACGCCGGACCTGACGAGCACGGTCGTCATCCCCGCGCGCTCGCCGAGCGCGATGTCCGTGTTCAGGCGGTCGCCGACGACGAGACACTCCTCGGGCGGGTACGGGAGGCGCTCGCGGACCATCTCGATCGCGGGGTCCGACGGCTTGCCGAGGACGACGTCGGGCTCGCGCTCGGCGACGGAGGCGATCGCGTTGATCACCGCGCCGGAGCCGGGCACGTCGCGCTCGGGGGCCGGGATGACCACGTCGGGGTCGGTGCCGATGAAGGGGACGCCGCGCTCCAGCGTCCACAGCGCGGTACAGAGGTCCTCGTAGTCGAACCCGCGGTCGATCGAGGCGACGAGCGCGTCGGCGGCGTCGACGTCGTCCGTCGTCGAGAGCCCCGCGTCCTCGAACTGATCGAACAGCCCGGGGTCGCCGATACACAGCAGTTCGTCGTCGGCTCGGCGCCGCGGGGTACGACGTCGATGTCGACAGCGTGTTCACGGCCGGAACCGTGACGACGCGGTTCCTGCGGCAGCACCACGCCGACGACGAACTGCTGTGTATCG
>NZ_NHPE01000070.1:0-7150 GCF_002252895.1 Halorubrum sp. Eb13
CCTCCCCAACCTCGGCGGACGGCCCGGCGCGGGCGGGGCCGCGCCGGACCGCCACCTCCCTCGTGCGGTCTGCTCGCGGCCTCACGGCCGCTCGCAGGCGCACGCCGGTTCTGTTTATAAATTGTCGCGGCGGCGCTCTCCTTCCGTCCGCGTTCCGGCGCGACGCCCGAACTAATGCCCTTTTGAACGCGGGGACCGTCCGGTCAGGTATGACCGAGACCCTCAGGCTCGCCACGCGCGGGTCGGACCTCGCCCTCCGGCAGGCCGGGACCGTCCGCGACGCGTTGTCGAGCCGCCGACGCGACGTGGAACTCCGCCGCGTCGAGACCCGCGGCGACCAGATCCCCGACGAGCTGATCCACCGGCTCGGGAAGACCGGCGCCTTCGTCCGATCGCTCGACGAGGAGGTGCTCGGCGGCGACGCCGACCTCGCCGTCCACTCCCTGAAGGACGTGCCGACCGAGGGGATGGACGACATGGTCGTCGCCGGCGTCCCCGAGCGCGCGCCCTCGGGCGACGTGCTCGTCCACCCCGACGGGGTCGGGATCGATGACCTGCCCTCGGGCGCGGTGATCGGGACGGGCTCGCTCCGGCGGACCGCCCAGCTCAAAGCCGCGCGCCCGGACCTCGTCGTCGAGCCGCTCCGCGGCAACGTCGACACCCGGATCGAGAAGCTGCTCGCGCCCGGCCTCCAGGCGGAACACGAGCGCCGGCTGATCGCCTCGGGCGAGGCGAGCGCGATGACCGCCGAGGAGAGCGGTGCTGACGACGCCGAAGACGGCGCCGAGGACGCCGACAGCGACGACCCCGAGATCGACGAGGAGTTCGACCGCACCGTCGAGGAGTGGTTCGACTCGCTCTCCGACCTGGAGCGCTCGGCGATGGAGCGGAAGGTCGAAACCGAGTACGACGCCGTCGTCCTCGCGGAGGCAGGGCTCCGGCGCTCCGACCTGTTCCACGAGATTCCCACGACCCGGCTTCCCCGCGAGGAGTTCGTTCCCGCGGCGGGCCAGGGCGCCATCGCGGTGACCGCGACCGACCCGGACGTGATCGAGGACGTGCGCTCCGCGGTCGACCACCCCCGGACCCGGGTGGCGGTCACCGTCGAGCGGACGATCCTCGGGGAACTCAACGGCGGCTGCGTCGCCCCCATCGGCGTCTCGGCGCTCGTGCAGGGCGAGCACGTCCACACCCGCGTCCGCGTGCTCTCTACCGACGGCACCGAGGAGGTGGCGGACACCCGCGACCTCCCGATCCGGTCGCACGCGAAGGCGGCCGAGTCGTTCGCGGCGGACCTGGCGGACCGTGGCGCGGCCGATCTGATCGCCGCCGCCCGCGAGGAGGCCGAAGTGGACCAGGGGACCCGGCAGGAGGCGGACGATGAGTGAGGCGAAAAGCGAGGGCGACGACGGCGGGGAATCGGCCGACATCGGCACCGTCTACCTCGTCGGCTCGGGGCCGGGCGACCCGGACCTCATGACCGTGAAGGCCGCCCGGCTGATCGAGTCGGCCGACGTGGTCCTCCACGACAAGCTCCCCGGCCCGGAGATACTCGGAGAGATCCCGGCCGAGAAGCGCGAGGACGTCGGCAAGCGCGCCGGCGGCGAGTGGACCCCCCAGGAGTACACGAACCGACGGCTGGTCGAACTCGCGCGCGAGGGGAAGTCCGTCGTCCGGCTCAAGGGCGGCGACCCGTTCGTCTTCGGCCGGGGCGGCGAAGAGGCCGAACACCTCGCCGACGCCGGGGTCCCCTTCGAGGTCGTCCCGGGCGTCACCTCGGCGATCGCGGGGCCCGCAGTCGCCGGGATCCCCGTGACGCACCGCGATCACGCCTCCTCCGTCTCCTTCGTCACGGGCCACGAGGACCCGACGAAGGAGGAGTCGGCGGTCGACTGGGACGCGCTCGCCGCGACCGGCGGGACGATCGTCGTGCTGATGGGCGTCGGCAAGCTGCCCGCGTACGCCGCCGAGCTCCGCGACGCCGGGCTCGCCGGCGACACCCCCGTCGCGCTGGTGGAGCGCGCGACGTGGCCGGGGATGCGCGTCGCGACCGGCACCCTCGACTCGATCGTCGAGGTCCGCGACGAGGCCGGGATCGAGCCGCCCGCGATCACCGTGATCGGCGACGTGGCCGCGGCCCGGGACCGGGTCGTCGAGTTCCTCCGAAACGACGGCGGGCGGGGTGAGGAGGCGTGAGCGACGCCCCCCGCGTCGCCGTCTTCCGCCCGGCCGACGAGCGGATAGACGACGCCGCGGCGCTGCTGGAGTCGCTCGGCGCCGAGCCGGTCGCCGACCCGATGCTCGCGGTCGAAGCGACGGGGGCGGTGCCGGCCGCGGCGCCGTACGTCGTCCTCACGAGCAAGACCGGCGTCGAGCTCGCGGCCGAGGCGGGCTGGGAGCCGGGCGACGCGACGCTCGTCGCCATCGGCCCCGCGACCGCCGCCGCGGCGCGCGAGGCCGGCTGGACCGTCGACGTCGTCCCCGACGAGTACACCTCGGCGGGGCTGGTCGAGGCGCTCTCCGGGCGCGTCGCCGGCGAGGCCGTCGAGGTGGCCCGCTCGGACCACGGCAGCGACGTGCTGATCGAGGGCCTCCGCGACGCCGACGCGACGGTCAACGAGACGGTGCTGTACCGGCTGACACGGCCGGAGGGGGCGGGCGAGTCCACCGAGCGGGCCGCCGCGGGCGACCTCGACGCCGCCGCGTTCACCTCGTCGCTCACGGTGACTCACTTCCTCGAGGCCGCCGACGAGCGGGGGATCCGCGAGGCGGCGATCGCCGGCCTCGACGACGCGACCGTGGGCGCGATCGGCCCGCCGACCGCGGAGACGGCGGCGGAACACGGGATCGACGTCGACGTCGTTCCGGGGGACGCCGACTTCGCGGCCCTCGCCGAGGCGGTCGTGGCGGCGGCGACGGACGGTGACGTCGGTCCGGACCGGTAGTTCTCGGGACCGATACGTTCGCTCGCTTCGACCACACGGCCGGGAATCCGTCGCTCGGTGCGCTTCCGACGCGATCCGCCGCGTCCGCCCTGTCGCAAGGAATCAGATCAGATAATTTGGAACGCACATTTATTATCCGACAGGTGAGAAGCAATGACATGCAACCGAGCGAGCGCTGGTCGCTGCGGACCGACGACGAGGTGCTAGTCGTCGAGTTCCCACACGGAACGGGGCTTAGCCCCGCCGACAGCGAGGCGCTGCTCGATCGGTGGCGGACGGTCACCGCCGACCGCGCGGTCGACGCCGTCGTGATCCTCGTGCGGACGAGCCGGCCCTGCTCCGACGCCGGGCGGCGGGCGCTCCGGGAGTCGGCCCAGATCGCCGTCGCCCGCGGCGTGGACCGGTTCGCCGTCGTCGGCGAGCGCTCGAAGCGCCGCTACCTCAAGCGGACTATCGACGTCGAAGGGGTCGACACCGAGGCGTTCAACGACACCGACCCCGCGCTGGAGTGGGCGAAGCGTCCGTCGACCGCCGTCCCTTCCGCCGAGACGTCGTCGTAGGCGGGTCCTCGTTTCAAATAGAAGCCGGTGCCGGTTCGAGCGACGCCGGCCTTGCCCGAATCGCTGTACCGCGGTTAGCTGTCGCTGCCGGCGGCGGTCTCGTTTCCGGCACCGTCGGTTTCGTTTTCGGCGGCGCCGTCGCCGTCGGACCCGTCCTCGTCGCCGTCCGACCCGTCCGCTTCCTCGGTGTCGGCGGCGGATTCGTCCTCGTCGCTGTCCGACCCGTCCGCTTCCTCGGCGTCGGCGGCGGATTCGTCCTCGTCGTCATCGTCGTCGATCTCGTTGACGTCGACGTCCCGGCCCGCGACCCCGCTCCCGGAGATCACGGGTTTGAGGATGTAGCCGTTGTTCGGACCGCGCTTGACGACGTTGATGTCGAAGACGAAGCTGACTGGTTCGTCGGGCGTGACCTCGAACCCGTTCGTGATCCGGAGCTTCTCGCTCGGGAGCTTCACGTCGACTTCCCCGCCGTCGACGATCCCCTCGACGGCGGAGACGGAGAGCTCGATCTTCTCGTAGCTTCCCGCCGGAATTTCACCGTCGAACACGGCCATAGCGTCCTCCTCGATCACCCGCGTGAGGTCGACAGTGGCGCCGTCGAGGTCGACGACGGTGAAGCCGCGCTCCTCCGCGTCTCCGTCTTCGTCCTCCTCGTCTTCGTTCCCGTCGTCCTCCGCATCGCCTTCCTCGTCGTCCTCCGCATCGCCTTCCCCGTCGTCCTCGTCCGCGGTTCCGTTCGGCGGGTCGTTCTCCGCTTCGGTCGCGTTCCCGGCCTCTTCCGAGCCGTCGTCCTCACCGTCTGTCTCTTGTTCGTCGGGCTCCGCGTCCTCGTCGTCATCGTCTTCGTCGTCGTCCTCGTCCCGTGCCTCGAAGATCCGAGCCTCGTCGAGGGTGACGTTCAGCTGATCGAAGTCGCCGATGTCGGCCGGCGCGTCGCTGATGAGGAGCCGGAAATTACCGGTGAGCGTCTGCGACCCGTCGGAGCCGTCCGAGCCGTCCGAGCCGTCCGACGAGGGGAGCGCATCGTCGCCGGCGCAGCCGGCGAGTAGCGTCGCGCTCGCGCCCGCGCCGAGCGCCACGAACTCACGTCGTCCGAAGCCGTCGGCGGGGGTGTCCTGAGAGCGGTCGTCACCTGTCGTCCGCGGTCGGTCCGTCATGGTGGTTCACCCAACGCGCCCCGGACGGGTATATAACGGAGATTCTCAGCCCGAATTAATGCGGATCAAACCGCTTTCAATCGTCTGGATTAGCCGGATAGACACCGACGAGAGACGTCTGAGCGACCGTTCACGGATCGGCCGTGTCGATGCCCGCTTCGTCGACCACGCGCTTCGCCTGTCGGGTCGCGCGCTCGCGGACCGCGTCGGCGTCGATCCCGACGTGCTCGCCGCCCTCGTACCGGACCTCGCCGTCGACCATCGTGAAGACCACGTCGTCGCCGTGAGCGGCGTACACGAGATGCGAGAGCGGGTCGTGGATCGGCGTGGCGCGCGTCCGGTCGGTGGTGAGCCCGATCACGTCGGCCCGGTGGCCCTCTCGAAGGGCGCCGAGTCGGTCGAAGCCGGCGGCGCGCGCGCCGTTCGTCGTCGCCATCTCCAACACGGTCGCGGCGGGGAGCCGGGTCGGGTCGCGCGCGTCGACCTTCCCGAGGAGGCTCGCCTGCCGCATCTCGGTGAACGGGTCGAGCGTGTTGTTGCAGGGCGGGCCGTCGTTGCCGAGCGCGACCGCGATCCCCCGGTCGAGGTAGTCGTGGACCGGGGCGATCCCGGAGGCGAGCTTCATGTTCGAGGAGGGGCAGTGGGTGACGACCGTGTCGGTCTCGGCGAGCACCTCTCGCTCGCGCTCGTCTGTGTGGACGCAGTGGGCGAGCGTCACGTCCGGTCCCGTGAGCCCGACCTCGTCGAGCCACAGGACGTTTCGTCGGCCCGTGTCGGCCGCTACCGCCTCGATCTCGTCCTCGTTCTCGCTGGCGTGGGTGTGGATCGTCACGCCCTCGTGGCGGTCGGCGAGCTCGCGGCAGCCCCGCAGGCACGCCTCCGTGCAGGTGACGGCGAACCGGGGGGTGACCGCGTACCGGATCCGACCGCCGGCGGCGCCGTGGTACTCCTCGACGAGCGCCTCGCTCTCGGCGAGCGCGGCGTCCGTGTCCTCTAAGAGTCCGTCCGGGGAGTCCCGGTCCATCAGCACCTTCCCGAGCCGCGCGCGGATCCCCGTGTCTATCGCGGCCTCGAACGCCTGCTCCGCGTGGTTGACGGAGAGGTGGTCGACGACGGTCGTCGTCCCGCTCTCGAGGCATTCGAGGTACCCGAGCTCGGCGGCGGCGCGGGTCGCCTCGGCGTCCATCGCGGCCTCCATCGGGAGCACGGCGTCGAACAGCCAGTCGAGCAGGGCGGCGTCGTCGGCGATCCCCCGGCCGAGCGACTGCACCGAGTGCACGTGGCCCCCGATCAACCCGGGCGCGACGAGGTCGACCTCGCGGCGCTCGTGGTCGGGGTACTCCTCGCGGAGGGCGGCGGCGGCGCCGACCGCGGCGATCGTCGCGCCCTCGACGACGACCGCGCCGTCGGGGACGACGGTCTCCGGATCGGCGATGACGGTTCCGGCGATCAACATGTCCGTCCGTTCCTGATGGTCGATTCTTAAGAGGGTGTCCTTCGCGGGTCGGCGGCGCTGGTCGCGGGTCGGCGGCGAGCGGCGCGGATCGGCGGCGAGCGGCGCGGATCGGCGGCGCTGGTCGCGGGTCGGCGGCGAGCGACGGCGACCGACGGAGCGGTCGACGCCGCGTTCTCCCGTCCGCTACTCCAGTTCCGTCTCGCGCTCGCGACGGTCACGGGAGTCGCGTCGGTCCGCGGCGTCGGCGTCGATTCGGCCCTTCAGATCCTCGGTCTCCAGCAGTCGGTCGAGCCGGCGCTCGAACTCCTCCTCGCCGATCTCGCCGGTGGCGTACCGCTCGCGGAGCGTCTCCAGGGGATCCCCGGCCGCCGCGGTCGTCGCGGCCGACGCACCGGCCGCGTCCCCGGACTCGACGAGCGGGAAGTCCTCGCCGAGCAGCAGCACGAGCGGGATGATCACGAAGAAGCCGAGGATGAACGTGGCGGGGATCAGCGGCCCCAACGCCCCCGGGAGGAGGACGGCGAACAGCGAGGTGAGCCCGAACGAGAGGACCGCGACGAGCCCTATCAGCCGCTTTTTCTCGAACGTCGGGAGGGACATACGCGGGAGATTCCGACGAACCAACAAAAGCGTACTGCCGGCGGTCCGCCGAGCGGGTCGACCGCGGCGGCGCCCGCGACCGACGGCTATTCGTTTCGGCCGCCCCCAGCCGGATCCGTGCTCAGATACGTGACGACGAACCCCGGGAAAGTGCGTGAGGCGGAGCGGTACCTGCCGGACGGCTCGGTGGAGCGACTCGACTTCGACTACACGGAGATCCAGGCCGACGGGCTCGGGCCGATCGCCGCGCGGGGCGCGCGGGAGGCGTACCGCCACGCGGGCGAGTCGGTGCTCGTCGACGACGCGGGGCTGTTCGTTGAGGGGCTCGACGGGTTCCCCGGTCCGTACTCCTCGTACGTGGAGGAGACGCTCGGGGTCGAGCGCGTCCACGAGATCGCCGCCGGCCTCGACGACCGCCGGGCCGCGTTCCGC
>NZ_NHPE01000113.1:0-2301 GCF_002252895.1 Halorubrum sp. Eb13
ATCCTTATCTGAACACGATGGACCCAGCCGACCGGATGTACATGTGAGTGCGACCCAGCCGACCGGACGTACATTTGGGGGCGACCCAATCGACCGGATCGCCCTGGGGGATCCCGCTCTGAAAACGCGTGCAACTCGACTCATAGTAAAAACCTATATCGGAGGGGCGTATCGTACTCGATATGACCGACGACCTCCGCGACACCCTCGACCACGTCGGGGACCGGTTCAACCTCGGCGAGTACGAGATCGACGCCTACCTCGCGGTGTTGGAGCACGGCGAACTGACGGCGAGCGACATCGCCGACCGGACGGACATCCCGCAGCCGCGCGTGTACGACACGGTCCGGAGCCTCTCGGACCGCGGGCTCGTGGAGCTCCGCGAGTCGCGTCCGATGAAGATCGTCGCCGTCGACCCGGAAGACGCGTTCGGCGACCTCCGGTCGTCGTTCGCGGAGATGGTCGACGAACTCGAGGCGAGGTACACCGCTCCGACCCGGGAGACCGAGGCCGTCTCCCTCGTGAAGTCGCGCTCGACGATACTCCGGTACCTGGAGGAGATAATCGCCGGCGCGGAGTTCGAGCTCGCCGTCTCGCTGACCCCCGGTCTGCTTCGCCGCTTCCGCGACGAACTCGCGGCGAAGGTGGCCGACGGCGTCAGCGTCGAACTCCTCGTCACTCCCGCCTCGAAAGCGCCGGACCCGGACGAGTTCGACTACCTCGAAGTGTCGACCATCGCACGGGCGCGACGCGGGATCACCACGCCCATCCTCGCGGTCGCCGACGGTGAGTACTCCGTTTACGCCACGCAGGACGCGCTCCGCGACGACCGCGAGCGCTACGGGGTCATCTTCAACCGCTCAGCGCTCGGGTTCCTCGTCTCCGGCTTCTTCGGTACCGTGCTGTGGACGACGGCGGAGACTCTCGCCACCGACGGCGCGGCGCGCCCGTTCCCGCGCCGCTACGCGTCGATCCGCCGCGCCGTCAAGGACGTCAGGGAGTTCGGCGGCGAGGGGTTCTACGCCACCGTCGAGGGACGCGACATCGAGACCGGCGAGGCGGTCACCGTCAGCGGCCGCGTCGTCGACCTCGCGTTCGAGGAGTCCGAGGAGGTCGCCTCGCTGGTCGTCGAGACGACGTCCGGACGCGTCGAAATCGGGGGACGGGTCGCGTCTCTCGAAGACGTGGAGGGGCAGGAGATCGTCATCGGTCGCGGCGAGCCGCCGGCGCTGTAGGGCGGGATTCCTTTTTAACTCTCAGTCCGCGCAGTCGGTCCGATTTATTAATGATCCCGACGCCCGATCCGTATGGAGTACACGACGCTCGGCGACACGGGGACGACCGTCAGCGAACTGGCGCTCGGCTGTATGAGCTTCGGGAGCGAGCACGAGTGGATGCTCGACGAGGAGGAGGGCCGCGAGCTCGTCGAGCGCGCGATCGAGCTCGGGGTCACGTTCTTCGACACCGCGAACGTCTACTCGACCGGCGAGAGCGAGGCGATCCTCGGCGACGTCCTCGCGGAGTACGACCGCGACCGGTTCGTCGTCGCGACGAAGGTGTACGGCGAGATGGACGAGTCGAACCCGAACTCGGGCGGGCTCTCGCGGAAGGCGATCGAACAGGAGCTACAGCACAGCCTCGACCGGCTCGGGATGGACACGATAGATCTGTATCAGATCCACCGTTGGGACTACGACACGCCGATCGAGGAGACGCTGGCGACGCTCGACGACGCCGTCCGGCGCGGCGACGTGCGGTACGTCGGCGCCTCCTCGATGTGGGCCCACCAGTTCGCCGAGGCGCTCCACACGAGCGAGCGCGAGGGGTACGAACGCTTCGCCACGATGCAGAACCTCTACAACCTCGCGTACCGCGAGGAGGAGCGCGAGATGGTTCCCCTCTGCGAGAGGGAGGGGATCGGCATGATCCCGTGGAGCCCGGTCGGCGCCGGCTACCTCGCGCGGCCCTTCGAGCGCGACGACGCCACGCTCCGCGGGGAGCACGAGACCGAACTCGGGCGGCCGTACCGCGAGGGCGGCGGCGAGGAGATCAATCGGCGCGTCCAGGAGTTGGCCGACGAGAAGGGCGTGGAGATGGCGCAGATCGCGCTTCGGTGGGTGGCCGGCAAGGACATCGTCGACGCGCCGATCGTCGGCACGTCGAGCGTCGAACACCTAGAGGACGCGGTCGAGGCCCTCGACATCGACCTCTCCGGGTCGGACGTCGAGTGGCTGGAGGAGCCGTACGAGCCCGTCCGGGTCTCCGGCCACGAGTAGTTCGCGGCCGGAGTGGACTCCCGGC
>NZ_NHPE01000049.1:0-647 GCF_002252895.1 Halorubrum sp. Eb13
CGTCGGGAGTCACCGTCGCGAGGTGGGCGTACGACTCGCGCTCGAAGATGTCGACGTGAGACTCGGGAATCACGGAGACGCGTACGGCGGGAAGCGGGGAAAATACCCCGATCGATCAGGATAATCGCTCGCCTGAGACGTGATATTAACACATTATATTATCCCAATCGGATTCCCCAATATGTAGCTAACCTTTACCAATAGGCAAAGGATTCAGATATAACATGAGTACCAGTCCAGCGGAGACCGCCGACCAAGACCGCCTGTCCGAGAGCGAGTACCGCGATCGCCTGCGCGAACTACCCCCTAGCGCCAAGCTCGTCGCGAAGGTACTGGAGGGCGACTCGCCGCTCTCGCAGGGCGGGCTTGCCGAGGAGTCGCTTCTGCCCGACCGGACCGTCCGCTACGCGCTCAACCGCTTGGAGGAGGAGGGGCTCGTCGACTCCCGCTACAGCTTCAAGGACGCGCGCAAGCAGGTCTACTACCTGACTGTCTGAGGCCGCCGCGCGACGGGCGGAACGAGTCGACCGTCGACTTCGCACGGAGTTCTTTTTAATCCCTCGTCCCGATACCTGACCGTATGGACCTCTCGGTCGTCGTACCGACGCTCAACGGGCGGGACCGGCTGGGCGCCTGCCTCGACGCGC
>NZ_NHPE01000006.1:0-8851 GCF_002252895.1 Halorubrum sp. Eb13
CGGGGGACGGTCGCGGGTGACGCAAGCACCGCAGGGAGCGAGCGGAGTGAGCGACCGAGAAGCGCAGCGAGCGTGCGCCCGCCTCCCGGCTGCCCCTTTGCGTCCACCCGACCGCAACCGCACCGCACCTCACGCCTCCCCAGCCTCGGCGGACGGCCCGGCGCGGCTCCGCCCGCGCCGGACCGCCGCCTCCCTCGCACGCGCTCCTCGTGGCCGCCTTCGGCGACCACTCGAAGGCGCGCAGGGCGAGAGCAAAGCTCTCGCTTGCAGCCGGCGGCAGAGCCGCCGGCGACGCCGACGGCACCGCGTTCGGTTATTTAAACGCCTCGACGAGGGCCGCGCCCTCGACGTACGGGATCCCGCGGCGGCGGGCGTACGCCTCGGCGTCCGCGGGCGCCAGCGCGGTGCCGGTCTCGTCGTCGAGCATCTCGCAGACCACGGCGGCGGGCGCGGAACCGACCGCCTCGGCCATCGCGAGCCCGAGCTCCGTGTGGCCGGTCCGGCCGCCGAGCCCGTCGCGGTCGCCGCGGAGCACGTGGACGTGGCCGGGCGCGCGGAACTCCGCCGCGAAGTCCTCCGGGGCGTATCCCGCGGGGTCGGCGTCGACGGCGGCGGCCGCGCCCGCGAGCTCGACGATGGTCCGCGCGCGGTCCTCGTCCGTGATCCCGGTGAACGTCTCGCGGTGGTTCACCGGGAGCGAGAAGGAGGAGCGGTCGTCGTAGTCGGGGTCGTCGTCGACCGCGGGGTGATCGAGCGCGTCGGCGAGGAACGGGAGCCCGAACGCGTCCGCGACGGGGTCCGCCACCGCGACGCAGATCAGCCCGCCGGCGTCGTTGCGCATGTGCGCGACGGCGGCCTCGTCGACGGCGCCGGCCGGGTAGACGATGTCCGTCTCGCCCTCCCGGTCGGCGAAGTCGTGGACGCAGACGGGGTCGCCGGCGCGGAAGGCGTCGAGCGCGCGCTCGACCGACTCGGCCGCGTCGGTCGGCTCCCCGTCGGCGGTCACTCCGGCCTCGGCTTCGGGGGCGACCTCCGCGTCGCCGTCGGCGTCGACGTCGGCGCGCATCAGGCCACCTCCGTCTCGGGGGCGTCGGATTCGTCGTCGTCGCTCTCGCCGGGGTCGTCCGCCCGGCTCGTCGCGGCCACCCGGACCTCGATCTCGTCGCCGTCGTCCAGGTCGAGCGCGTCGCGGAGCCGCTCCGGGGCGATCAGCTCCAGTTGGTCGTCGTCGTGGTGGGTCCGGTCGGGGACGATCGCGTGGACCTCCTCGTAGCGCTCGTCGCCGGCGACGAGGGTGACGCCGTAACACGAGGCCGCGCCGTAGGTGCGGTCCTCGTCCTCCCACGCGTCGATGGGGACCGCGTCGATGCCGGCCATCTCGCCGCGGCGCCGGACGCTCTCCTCGGTCAGGTCGACGTTGAGCGTGCCCGGGAACGGCTCGTAGCCGAGGCGCTCGCGGAACTGCTCGGCGTAGCCGGGCAGGGTGATGTAGTGGCGCCCCTCGCCCATCCCGCCGGTGACGGCGCCGCGGAGGACGAGCTCGACGTCGGTCTCGAACAGCCGGCGGTAGTCGGCGTACTCGGCGCGGAGGGCCGCCTCGCCCGCGTCGGTGACGCGCACCCACTGGCCGTCGCCGACCACGTCGCGCTCGATGTACCCCGCGGACTCGAGGGTCTGCAGCCGCCGGGAGGCCGTCTGCGTCGAGGCGTCGAGGCGGTCGCCCAGCGCCGCGCACGACACCTTCGTCTCGGTCAGGCCGCCGACGAGCCCGACGTGTTTCAGGGCCGCGATCGCGGCCGGGTCGGGGTCCGTCGTCGCCGTCGCTTCTGCCATAGTCGAACCTCGGTCGCCCGCACGCAAAAGAGTAACGAATATGGGATGCGTCCCAAAAACGTTAAACAGGTTTAGATTCGCTATCGGAAGCGAACGGGGAACTACTTCGACTATATCTCGGGCAGGCGGCTACCTAGTTCCGTCGGTGTCGGCGGTGCTCGTCGCGAGCTGCGACCGCCGCCGTCGCCTGCGAACCACCCGCGTGCGGGTCGTCGAAAGGTAAGGTACAAATACGAACGGCGATTGGTTCCGGGTGCGGGCTCGTAGATCAGCGGCAGATCGCTTCCTTCGCAAGGAAGAGGCCCGGGGTTCAAATCCCCGCGAGTCCACTTCTTCACTCACTTCGTTCGTTCAGTCGTTCCCTCGCGTGGTCCCGTTCGCTGACGCTCACGGGACCCCCGCGAGTCCATGATTTTGTGCCGCAAACACACCGGGAGGGACGCGAAACTGCAACGAGCGGGATTAGAACTCAGCCAGTCGCGCACAGCGAACAAAGCGAGCGAGTACGTCTAGCTCTGGTCCAAAATCTCTGCAAGTCCATCTGAATTTCACTCGACTCCTCAGGACCGGAGAGCCGAGGGCCAGGTTCAGAAGCTGTGTGACCCATCAGTCACTTGGTCACAGTACTGAACGCAAATAAAACTCGATGGAGGTGACCTAGCTGAGATCGTTGAGACCGTCGAGACCTATACTACCCGTCTCATACGTTCGGTCGAGAAGTATCGAATCACTCGGCTCGTGGACAAGTCTCACCCGGACATCAGTAGCGGAATCGGAGTTACCGGTGAAACCGGCAGAAACAGTATCTCCGACACTTAACGCCGGAGTAATTGTTGCGTTCGCTTCAGCGCTTCCGGAAGCGTTGCTAACGATCACTGTGACAGAATCCGAATCAATCCGATCGCCGCCGTTATGCTCAATTGTAATATTACCATTCGCAGTCGTGTCATCAAGTGAGACACTCAGCTGCGCCGTCGGCTGACTGTCCCCGATCGAGTCCCCCAGACCGAGCACGAACGTCCCGATGACGGCGGCCAGGATCACGGTGATTGCGACCATGAGGATGACTCCGATAACGGGACTCACTGCACGGTCGTCCGAGTCGAACAGGTTGCTTGGTTTCATAGTTTGAACCCAGCGGTTCACCGACGAAACGGCCGTCCCGTTCCGATCGGTTGCTGGTTACTCTCCGCTTAACAGTTCCTCCTTATGTACTTACTGGCTTAAATATCAACAGCGAAAATTAGGTACACAAGGACAACTACGCTGACGTGTGAGCGATCCGTATGGAGCCCACGGCCGAGGCCCTCGCTCGGACGTACAGCGATCGCGTCTGTCCGGACCCGTGGGAGAAGGTCCTCGACTACCGCCGCGTGCGCGAGTACGCCGCCGAGCACCCGAGCGCCGGCCGGGTGCGCGTCGGCAACGCCCTCGACCTCCCGAACGAGCGCGTCAGGGGGTGGCTCGAAGGCACGGTCCCCGACCCGGTCCGAGCGATCGACGCGGCGATCGACCGCGGCTGGCTCGATCCGGACCCCGAGGGCGAGGCGGCCGCCGCGCTCGTCGCGCTGATCGCGCACGTCCTCGCGGGCGGGAGCGTCTCGGCCGAGAGCTACGTCCCCGCGGTGACGCCGGGCGAGCGGGTCGACGCCGCGGAGATCCGCCGCGCCTTCGAGCGCGTCGACGTCGAGACGACGCGCCGGAACGCCGACGCCGCCGGCCGCGCGACCGAGATCGTCCCCACCCGCGACGCGACGGGACGGTCCTCGGTCGGTGCCTCGTCACGACGGGCGTGCCGACCGGCGCGAAGACGTCGCTCGACCGGCTCCCGTCGGTCGTGTGGGACGTGCCGCGCCCGGTCCGACGGTCGTTCGCGCGGACCTACGTCCGCCACCGCGGGCTGAACTACGCGGGCAAGTCGACGACCCGGATTCAGGTCGACCGGCCGGGCTCCTTCGTCGCGGACCTGCGGGACCTGCTCGCGGACGTGCTCGACGGGCGCGTCACCGCGTCCGACGCCGGGATCACCGTCTCGGCCGACGCCGCGCGGGAGCTCGGCGTGGAGTAGCGCCGGCCGCCGTCGGTCCCGTTTTGTTGAAAGCGATTAAATACTCTCGGCGAATCGGTCCGGATATGGGCGTCTCAGAGATACTCGAGGGAAAGAACCTCTCGCATCGCCAGATGGGTGCGATCATGATCGGCTGGCTGGTGCTGGTCACCGTCGTCTCCGTCGGGCTGCTGCTGTACACGTCGTTCAACTTCGCGTAGCGCGCGGTCGACGAGTCCGGCGGACGCGTCCCATTTTTGTCGGTCGTCGCCGTCGGTGCTCGGTATGGTTCGCAACGGCGATGCGCACGACCGGGGGGAATCGGACGCGAGCGGCGAGCGCGGCGGTTCGGACGCCGACGCCGCGACCGACGGCGGCACCGATCGCCGGCTCGTCGCCGGCTGGGCGGGGCGGTACTACGAGGACTTCGCGGTCGGCGACGTGTACAAGCACCCGTACGGGCGGACGGTGACCGAGACGGACAACGTCTGGTTCACCAACCTCTCGATGAATCTCAACCCGATGCATTTCAACGAGGCGTACGCCGCCGAGACGGAGTTCGGCGAGCGCCTCGTCGACGGCACCTTCGTCATCGCGCTGGCGGTCGGGATGAGCGTCATCGACGTGAGCGCCAACGCCACGGCGAACCTCGGCTACGACGAGATCCGCCACCACGCGCCCGTCTTCCACGGCGACACGCTGTTCGCGGAGTCGGAGGTGCTCGACAAGCGCGAGTCCGACTCGCGCGATCGCGTCGGCATCGTCACCACCGAGCTGCGCGCGTACAACCAGAACGACGAGCTCGTGCTCTCCCTGGAGCGCACGCCGATGGTCCTGAAACGCTCGCACGCGCAGCCGAGCGCGGCGCGGCCGACGGGGTGGCCGGCGGGGGTCGGCACCCAGCCGGAGGACCTGGAGTGACACGGTCGCCCGGCGCTCGCGGCAACTCCGGCGCTCGCGGCAACCCCGGCGGCTACCCTCGAAGCTATCCCCGCCGACGGAGAACGGGCGGCCGATGGACCGCGCCGAGCGACGGATCGTCGCCTTCACCGCCGGCTCGCACGGGCTCGTCCACACCTACGAGCTCTCGATCCCGATCCTGCTGACGGTGTGGATCGCGGAGTTCTCGACGACCGCGGCCACGCTCGGCCTCGTCTCCACGGTCGGCTACGGGCTGTTCGGCGTCGGCGCGCTCCCCGGCGGCATCCTCGTCGACCGGTTCGGCTCCAAGTCGCTCATCCTCGCGTGTCTCGGCGGGATGGCCGCCTCGTTCCTGCTCGTGAGCGTCGCCCCGAACCTGCTCGCGCTCGCGCTCGCCATCGCCGTGTGGGGCGTCACCGCGAGCGTCTACCACCCCGCGGGGCTGTCGCTGATCTCCAAGTCGGTCGACCGCCGCGGGACCGCGCTCGGCTACCACGGGATCGGCGGCAACCTCGGCATCGCCCTCGGGCCGCTGGCGACCGCGCTGCTCCTCCTGGCGTTCGACTGGCGGGTCGTCGCGGCCGCGCTCACCGTTCCCGCCGTCGTCGTCGCCGCGTACGGCCTCACCGTCGACGTCGACGCCGCGCTCCCGGAGTCCGCGGTCGTCGACGGCGGCGGCGAGGGTTCGGCCGCCGCCGACGAAACGGGCGACGGCACCAAAGGCGAGGTGTCGCCGTCGACGATCGTCGACGACACGCGGGTCCTGCTCGCCGGCGGGTTCCTGATCGTGTTCGCGTTCGTCACGCTCAGCGGGCTCTACTACCGGACGTTCCTCACGTTTCTCCCGGACCTCCTCGGCGACGCCCTCGGCGGGTTGGTCGACGTCCAGCTCATCGATCCGGAGAGCCCGTACGCCGAGGAGTTCGACCTCGCGCGGTACCTGTACGTCGCCGTCCTCATGGTCGGCGTGCTCGGCCAGTACCTCGGCGGTCGGATCGCCGATTGGGTCCGCCCGGAGCGGGGACTGATCGCTCTCATGTCCGTCCTCGCGGTCCTCGCGCTGCTGTTCGTCCCCGCCGGCGCGACCACCGCGTCGTTCCTCGCGGTCTCGCTCGCGCTCGGAGTCGCGCTGTTCACCGTACAGCCGCTCTCGCAGGCGACGGTTGCGGCCTACTCGCCGAGCGAGGCGCGGGGGATCTCGTTCGGCTACACCTACCTCGGCATCTTCGGCGTCGGATCGCTCGGCGCCGCGCTCGCTGGGACGGTTCTCACCCGTGCGGGCCCCCGCGAGCTGTTCCTCGTGCTCGCCGTCATCGCGGTCGTCGGCGCGCTCGCGGCGGCCGCGATCTCCCGGTTCGCGACCTGGCGGGACTGACGACGCGGGTCGCGCGCGTCGGTCACTCCTCGGACCGGTGGTCGTCGCCTTCGGCGTGGTCGTCGCCCTCGTCGTGGTCACCTTCGCCGTGGTCGTCGCCTTCACTGTGGTCGTCGTCCCCGCCGTGGTCGTCGCCCTCGTCGGCCTCTTCGCCGACCGCTATCCGCACCGGGCCCTCGTCTCCGGGATCGTCGCCGCCGTCGTCCACCGGCGCGTGGTCCGGCTCGTCGCCGTCCGCGTAGTCGTCCAGCGTCGCCTCGCGGTGGTCGCCGCGCTCGCCCTCCAGTTCGCTCAGCGCGTAGCCGACGGCGTAGCCGGTCGATCCCCCGAGGAAGGCGCCGATCCCGGCGCCGATCGGGCCGCCCCGAGCCCACGAGCACCGCCCCCGTGAACCCGCCGACCGTGGCGGCTCGCTCCGCTTCTCGCTCGGCCCGCGTGCGGTCCCGGTCGGCGATCCGATCGGCGGCGTGGCCCTCGTCGTGGTCGTGATGGGTCATACCCGACGGTAGGGGCTCCGACGGTCTATACGCTTCGCCGATAAGGGACGAGGGGGGCGAGCGGAGCGATCAGACCGTGTGTTTCGCCTCTTCCGCGTCGTCGACGACCTCGATCCCGCGGTTGTTCACCGCGTGGGGGTCGAGCCCCTGCTCCTGCAGGAACTGCTTGTAGATGCGTTCGACCGTCTCGCCGTCCTTCTGTCGGTCGCTGGCGTGGTCGCACAGCTCCACGAGGTTCTCCGGCACGTCGTTCTCGTGGACGATCCAGTGGTTGATCGTGTCCGAGAGCCGGCGGATGGGCGAGGTGAAGTGGCCGTAGATGTCGAAGTTGAGCGCGTGATGGCCGCCGAACGGGTCGTTCATGTACTTCGCGCGGGGCATCACCTTCAGCACGGCGCGCTGGATCTTGTTGAGCTGGCGCCCGGGCGACTCCTCGAGGGCGGCGTTGACCGCCTTGCGCGGGTCGTCGCCCCACGCGCTACCCGGGATTGAGACCCCGTCGAGCTCCTGGATCTCCGTGAGCGCCTCGCTCCACTGGTCGGGGGTCGGCTGCGGGTGGACCCGGTACATGGCCTCGACGCCGCGGTCCCACATCAGGGTGTGCGTCACCGCCTTGTTCGCCTTCAGCATCGACTCCTCGATGATGGTGTGCGCGCGGTCGCGGCGCGGGTTCAGGACGAGTGAGCCGTCCTCCTTGCGCTGCTCGTGCATCCGGTCGGCGAGCTCGAAGGCGAGTTCGTTCTCCTCGCCGAGGGGGAGCGAGGGGTCCTCCAGCCGCTCCTCGCACTGCTTGTAGGTGAGCCGCTCGTCGGAGTTGATGACGGACTTGTAGATGTCGATGTCCTCGAACGAGAGCGTCTCGTCGTCGATCTCCATCTCGACGGTGTGCGCGAGCCGGTCCTCGTTGGGGACGAGCGAGCAGACCGTCTCGGCGAGCACCGGCGGGAGCATGTGGATCGTGTAGTCGGGCAGGTAGACGGTGTTCGCCCGCTTCACCGCCTCCTCCCACATCGCCGTGTCGGGCGTGACGTAGTGGGTGACGTCGGCGATGTGGACCCACAGCCGGTAGGCGCCCTCCTCGCGCTCGATCGAGATCGCGTCGTCGAAGTCCTGCGCGTCGACGGGGTCGGTGGTCCAGGTCGTGAGATCGCGGAGGTCCTCACGCTCGTCGATCTCGGCTTCGATCTCGTCGTACACGCCCTCGGTCCGGGTCTCCGCCTCGCGGAGGACCTCGTTCGGGAACTCGTCGGGGATCTCGAACTCCTCGAACAGGTCCGCCCGCTTGTCGGCGAGGCGGTCCGCCAGCTCCGGCGTGATCGTCACGGGCCCCTGGTCCTCGGCGGACCCCGGTTTCGGCTCGTCGTCTGACATACCGGGACCAACGCGGGTCCGTTAGAAAGGCCTGTCGGGGGCGCAGGAGCGGCCGCGCCAGACCGGGGGCGGGAGTGTCGGAGGCGTCGCCCGCCTACCCGACAATCACGCCGAGGACCGGCGAGAGCGCGACCGCCGCGACCGTCAGCGAGACGAGCCCGAGAACGACCGGCACCGCCGACCGGCCCACCAGCCGGAGCGCGGTCCGACGCGCGCTCGCGTCGCCGACCACGAACGGCGATCCGCCGGCGATCCGCGCTTTCACCTCGCCGACCGGAGCGTCCGGGAAGGCGGTCGCGTCGCCGACGACCGTCACGGCGTCGCCGGGGCGAAGAACGCGCTGGCGGTATCGACGCTTCGGGTCGCTTCCGACGGTTACCGGGCCGAGCTCCCACCCCGTCTCCGACTCATCCACCGCCTCCACCGCGTCCGTGAACCGGCGGACGCGCTCGGGCGGCGTCTCGTCGGCCGCGACTTCGACGTCCTCGTCGACGCCGAACGCGAAGCCGGCGGCCGCGGGGTCGACGCGAACGCCGACCCCGTCGACGACGACGCGGAACGGGACGCCCGCCTCGCCGGTGTCGATCGAGACCCACGATCGGCCCCTCCCTTGGCTGCGGTACTCCGACACGTCGTACGAGCAGCAGAGGCACCGCTCGTCGGTGAACAGAGCGGGGAGCGTTTCGGGGTCCTCGCCACCCGTGTCACCGCTCTCCCCGTCGTCTCCCCATCCGCCGGGTGCGGATCACCGGACGCGCCGAGACCGCGTCGGACGCGCCCGATGGGTCCGGCGGATGGGGAGACGAC
>NZ_NHPE01000110.1:0-639 GCF_002252895.1 Halorubrum sp. Eb13
CGTCGCTGACGGCCTCGGCGCTGGCCTCCATATGTTCCTCGGCGGTCCGGACCTCTTCGACGGTCGCCTGCGTCTGCGACTGCGTGCCGGCGATGAGCTCCTCGATCTCCTGGGCCGCCTCCTGGGTCTCCTCGGCGAGCTGTTTCACCTCGTCGGCGACGACNNCGTCCATCCGCTCGTCGAGGACCCTGACCTTCTCCGCGGTCGCGCCGATCGATTCGCGGGACTCGCCGACGCTGTCGATCGCCTCGCCGGCGGTGTCCTGTCCCTCGTTTGCGATCGACGCGGTCTGCTGGGCCGCGTCCGCGACGGTCTCCGTCGAGGAAGCGACCTCCTCGATCGTCGCCGAGAGGTTGTTCATCTCGCCTGAGACCTGTTCGAGCATCTCGCGCTGCTCGTCCGCTCCCTCTGCGATCTCCGTGACCGACCGACTCACGTCCTCGCTGCGCGCCTCGGCCGTGTCCACGCCTTCGACCGTCTTCTCGCTGGCCGCGGACACCTCGCCCGCGAACGACTGGACGTCGCGCATCGTCGACTCGATGTCGTCCATCATCTCGTTGAACGCGGCGCCGATCTGCTCCATCGCCTCGCTCTCGCTGCCGGCGTCCAGCCGGACCGTGAGGTCGCCGTCGGCCGCGC
>NZ_NHPE01000093.1:0-688 GCF_002252895.1 Halorubrum sp. Eb13
CTCATGCCTGCCCACGAGACAAAATCCGCGGATACCGTTTTAGCCGAAGAGACCGGTGACCCCGTGGAAAAGTTCTCTGCTGACGACAAGCCGGTTCCGGAGTTCGACGAGCTCGAATCGGTTCCGGAAGCGGAACGGTAGGCGGCTACTCGCTTCGCGGACCGTATCTCTCAAGGAGATTCCCGGCACGTTTTTCGAAAAAACGCTCACAGTACGCTGGTGCGTTCTCGGCGCTCACCGGCGGGAANNTCTCGATATAAATCGAGATGAAGTCGCTCGGCCTCAACGTCGTGTCCCCACGCTGAGTCGGGGTGATGATCGAACCGCGCGGCCTGTCGCCAGTCGCGTTTTCCGTATCGCTGACCGACGTTCTGTTCGAGTTGAACGACGAACCAGTCAACCTTCCCGTCCGAAACGGCCATTTCCAGATTTATCCGCGAGAGGCCGTACTCGATGGGAGTTTGGTACTCCACGTCAGGGCTATCATGCCGATGGTCGGGAGTTGACCGGTTCGTCATATAAAATTGGGAGAGGCGCGTTCTTACCTCAGCACTCCGACCAGCCGCACGACTCGCACGTCTTGCAGCCCTCGGAGTAGTAGAGGTTCATCCCGCCGCAGTCGGGACACTCGGGCGACTCGCCCGCCGCGATCAGCTCCTGCATCGCGTCGTCGGCGTCGGCCGCGTCG
>NZ_NHPE01000093.1:741-1159 GCF_002252895.1 Halorubrum sp. Eb13
CTCGTCGACGATCTCGTCGGGGTCCACGCCCGAGCGGAGCGCCGTCGAGATGACCTTCGCGAGCGCCTCGGTGAAGGAGTTGGTGTAGCCGCCGGAGTGGCCGATGTTCGCGAACAGCTCGAACGGCCGACCGTTCTGGTCCTCGTTGATGGTGACGTACAGCTTCCCGTACCCCGTCTCGACGCGCTGGGTGACGCCGTTCAGGGAGTCGGGACGCGGGCTGCGCTCGCTGTAGTCGATCTGCGGCTGCTCGCTGGCCTCCAGCAGGTCCGCGATCTCCGTGTCGATCGCCGCCTGCACGTCCTCGTTCTCGAGGAACGCCTCGACGCCGCCGAACACCTCGCCGATCTGCTCGACGATCGCCTCGGCCGCCTCGCTCTCGTCGGCGAACTCCGTGTTCTTCGCGCGCGTCGTGAGC
>NZ_NHPE01000008.1:0-1118 GCF_002252895.1 Halorubrum sp. Eb13
GCTGTTCGAGTTCGACCTCGGCGAGCACCGGCAAGTGATCACCGAGGCCGCCGACGAGCTACAGGCCATGGCCGATATGAGTGGCCTCAGTGCCGTCGAACTGCTCTTGCCGTCGTGGGTACCGACCCACAGGAACCGACGGTACGAGCAAGCCATGGATGCGTTCGATGAAACGGTCGATACGCTCATTAAAGAGCGGAGAGCGAACCCCGGCCAGTACGACGATTTCCTGACGATGATGCTGGAAAAAGAGGACGACCACGAGTATACGATGACCGATGCGGAAATTCACGACCACTTGATTACGTTCCTCATCGCTGGTCACGAGACGACGGCGATGGCGCTGACGTTTACGTGGTTGTTGCTGGCGACCCATCCCGACGAACGGGACCGATTATCGCAGGAAGCCACGACTGTGCTTGACGGCCCGCCGACAGCGGCAGACCTCCCCGACCTCACCGTTACCGAGCACGTCGCCAAGGAGGCGATGCGGCTCTATCCGCCAGCGGGGATGCTGTTCCGCGAGGCTGTTGAGGAGACGACGCTTGGAGGCTATCACATCCCCGAGGGAACGAAACTGCTACTGCCACAGTTCACTGTCCACAAGGACGATCGATGGTTTGACGCGCCCGAGCAGTTCCGGCCCGAGCGGTTCACCGATGCTCGGAGTGACAAACGGCCGGACTTTGCGTACTTCCCGTTTGGCGGAGGTCCCCACCAGTGTATCGGGATGCACTTCGCGATGATGGAGTTGAAACATATCATCCCGATGCTTGCCCGAAATGTGGAATTCGAGCTGTTGAGTTCACCTCGGCCCGAGATAAACATGGAGTTGACGTTACAGCCTTCCGAGGACGTTCGGATGCGTGTTCATAAAGAATAAACAGTGACTCGCCGTACTAAGTTTGCAACGAAAATCGGGGTCTGTAGTATCAACGGAGAGTTGCCGTATACGTCCACGAGAAACAGAGTATGCAAGATACGCGCTCTGTATTCAGCGTCGCCTCTCGGACCGCTCAGTCATAGAGAATCGAACAGCACCCGCGATCTCGACCGCCCGCTTCAGCTCTCGGCCCGGTCGCGGAGCCCGGACAGCGTCGCCGCCTCGCGGAGGTCGT
>NZ_NHPE01000008.1:1155-1342 GCF_002252895.1 Halorubrum sp. Eb13
TGCTCTGCCCGGTCGACGACGCGGGCGTAGTGGGTGACCGCCGACACCGGCGCGGTTCGGTAAAAAGCCATGTAATCGAAGTCGGCGCGGGTGCGGTCGTACGACCGCGGCGCGGGGTAAAAGCCCTCGCGGCAGCGCTCGAACGTGTCGGGTCGCGTCGCGACGACGCAGACCCGCGCGTCGCCGG
>NZ_NHPE01000079.1:0-1007 GCF_002252895.1 Halorubrum sp. Eb13
CGCCCGCCTCGACCGGCATCCGCGCGAGCACGTGCTTGGCGGTGTGCCAGTGTCTGTCCTCCATCCCGCGGTCCTTCCCCGACGTCGCCCACTGATCGAACTCCTCGCGAGCCGGTCGAGGCGGGCGACGCCGTCCTCGATCTGGGCACCGGCTCCGGCTACGCGCTCCGCGCGCTCCGCGAGCGCGGCATCGGCCGCGGCTTCGGGCTCGACGGCGCACCGGAAATGGTCCGCAACGCCCGGAGCTACACCGACGACGACGCCGTGGGCTTCCTCGTCGGCGACTTCGACGCGCTGCCGTTCGCCGACGACTCGCTCGATCACGTCTTCTCGATGGAGGCGTTCTACTACGCGGCCGACCCGCGCAACACGCTCCGGGAGATCCGACGCGTGCTGAAGCCCGGGGGCACCTTCTACTGCGCCGTCAACTACTTCGCGGAGAGCGAATCGACCCACGCGTGGCAGGACAACATCGCGGTGGAGATGACCCTGTGGAGCCGCGAGGAGTACCGCGAGGCGTTCCGCGACGCCGGGCTGTACGTCGCCGAACAGGACAACGTCCCCGACCGAGAGATCGAGATCCCGGACGCGACCGAGTTCCCCACCGACGACTGGGACTCCCGCGAGGCGATGGTCGACCGCTACCGGACGTGGGGGACGCTGTTGACGGTCGGCGTCGCGCCCTGAATCGGTCGTCTTTTTATAAATGGTCGATCGCGGATCGGAGGCGAACACCTTCAAAGCCCCGGCCGCTCGGTTATACGCAGTTGCTGACGGATCGGAGGCGAACACCTCCAAAGCCCCAGCCGCTCGGTTATACGCAGTTGCTGACGGATCGGAGGCGAACACCTCCAAAGCCCCGGCCGCTCGGTTATACGCAGTTGCTGACGGATCGGAGGCGAACACCTCCAAAGCCCCAGCCGCGAGGCGGGCGCACGCTCGCTGCGGTCCTCGTCACTCGCTTCGCTCGCTCCTGTGGTCCTTACTTCGCCTGCGCCCGCCTCGCG
>NZ_NHPE01000144.1:0-2035 GCF_002252895.1 Halorubrum sp. Eb13
ACCGCGGGGTCGTCGTCGCGGTCGCGCACGAGGAAGTAGCGGTTCGCCTCGTCGTCGATCAGGTCGCGGTTGTTCGCGTACACCGACGACATGGCCAGATCGACGTCGGAGGTGGACATCCCCAGCTCCGTCATCGAGTCGACGAGGGCCTGCCCCCGGATGCCGCGGCGGCGCATCGAGCGGATGGTCGGCGCGCGCGGGTCGTCCCAACCGGTCAGCTCGCCGTCCGCGATGAGCCCCTTGATCGTCGACGTGGAGAGTTTCACGTCGTACTCGTCCACCTGGACGTGGCCCCAGTGGAGCACCTCGGGGTACTCCCAGCCGAAGTAGTCGTAGACGAACCGCTGGCGCTTCGCGGAGTCCTGGAGGTCGATGCCGCGAATGATGTGGGTGACGCCCGTGAGGTGGTCGTCGACGCCGGACTGGAAATCGAGCATGGGCCAGCAGCGGTAGTCGGCCGCCGCCTCACGCGGGTGCGGCGTGTCGATCATCCGGAACGCGACCCAGTCGCGGAGCGCCGGGTTCTTGTGCTCGATGTCGGTGCGCACGCGGAGGACCATCTCGCCCGCGTCGTACTCGCCGGCGACCATGGCGTCGAACTCCTCGTGGACCGTCTCGGCGGCCTTCTCGCGGTGCGGACACGCCTCGGCGTCGTTCTTCAGCGCGGAGAAGGTCTCGCCGGAACACGAGCAGGTGTAGGCGCCGCCGGCGTCGATCAGCTCGCGGGCGTGGTCGTAGTACGTCTCCAGCCGATCGGACGCCTTCAGCACGCGGTCGGCTTCGAAGCCGAGGTACTCGATGTCCTCCAGGATGGCGTCGTACGCGTCTAAGTCGGGGCGCTTCGTCTCCGGGTCGGTGTCGTCGAACCGGCAGATGAACTCGCCGTCGTACCGCTCCTTGTACGTCCCGATCACCGCGGGCATCCGGGCGTGGCCGACGTGCCACGGGCCGTTCGGGTTCGGCGCGGCGCGCATCACGACCGCGCCGTCCTCGGCGTTCGGGAGCTCGGGGAGGACGTGATCGTCTCCCTCGTCTTCGGCCTCCAGCTCCGCGAGCTTGTCGGGCGCGAGCTCGCCGAGCCGCTCGCGGCGCTCGGCCTCGTCCATGTCGGCGACCCGGTTCACGACCCGGGCGACGACCCCGGGGATCTCGTCGCCGTGCGGTCTAAAGTCGGGGTTCTCGCCCATCAACGGGCCCATGATGGCGCCCACGTCCGGGTCGCTGCCGTGTTTGAGCGCGTTGAACAGCGCGGCGGCCTCGCCGGCCGCCTCGACGCGCTCGCGGAGTTCGTCGTCCATGCCCGTCGGTTGTCGGGGTCGGCTCAAAAGCGCCGCGGAACGGCGACCGGCCGGCGGTCGGTTCTCCGGCCGGCGTCGACGTCGCTACGGGGCGGAACAGCGCGCGAAAACCGAACCGGAGGGGCGACCGCGGCGGGGGCCGCGGAAGGGGGCTCCGCGGGTAGGGGTGTCTAAAATCTGCGCGCGGACGGACTTAAACGACCGAGACCGTTCACGGCGAGCGGACGGAAAGAGCGGCCCGAGACGGGCGTAAACGGTCGAGACGCTTATTAGGCGTGAGCCAATTACGTGTGCGATCTGTGCGGCCCGTCGCCGCGGTTCGCCGGCTTGATATCGCGTCGCGCCGTGGGTGACGCATGAACACGGGAGCGACTCGACGCCCCCTCCGGCCGGCGGAGGGATCGGCGTGGTAGGACCCATGTCGGACGCGGAGCGCGACGCGGGGAACCGGAAGATCAAGGTCGGATTCCTGGTGCTCGTCGCCGTCTCGCCGCCGCTCATCGCCCTCCAGTGGAACCCGACGCCGCTGGAACTGCTCGCCGCCCTCGGCGGCGGGGTCCTGTTGGGAGTGCTGCTCGTGTGGTACCTCGGCCGGCTCGCCGACCAGTTCACCGGCGGCTCGCGGCGGCCGGGACGGCGGCGGTAGAAACAGACAGCCCCCGGGACCGCGTCAGACCTCAGTCCCCGTCCGGTCGCGCGGACGGCTCGGCGCCGACGGCGACGACCTCGCCCGCGCG
>NZ_NHPE01000104.1:0-247 GCF_002252895.1 Halorubrum sp. Eb13
CGCTCAGTACGTTGGTCTCGTCGGGTGGCTCCCGAGTCAACAGATCGACACAGGCGCGATCGTCCGGAGAGTCGTCTGACGGAGCGAGGAGGAGGATCGACGACGATTCGGTGAGGTGTTCATTGAGCGATTGATACGACTCTGTCACTGCCCTCCTGTCACCAACTGATTGGAATAAGCTTGTCGCTGATTCGGTAGTTTTGGTATCGCGACTGGTACGCTCGGGGACACATTGACCCATCGCGAG
>NZ_NHPE01000104.1:403-572 GCF_002252895.1 Halorubrum sp. Eb13
GTAGACGGTGAGCGCCTCGCCGCCCAGCGTCTCGCGGGCGTTGTACATCCCGGCGATGTTGACGTCGTGGTCGCCGAGGACGGTGCCGATGAGGCCGATGACGCCGGGCTCGTCGGTGTTGCGCGCGACCAGCATGTGGCCGTACGGGACCGCGTCGACGCGGAAGCCG
>NZ_NHPE01000089.1:0-189 GCF_002252895.1 Halorubrum sp. Eb13
GACGGACCGACCGTTCGCCGCCGGCCCCGTCTCCGTGACCGCGAGCACGGTGCGGTACGAGCGGGCGACCGACCCGCCCCCGCGGCCCTTCTGTTTCGCGAGTCGCCTGCGGATCCGCCCGGAGACGGCGCCAAACGCCGCGCTCACCCGTCTGGTCGAGCGACGGGCGAGAGAGGGGTTCCGCGACCG
>NZ_NHPE01000089.1:328-541 GCF_002252895.1 Halorubrum sp. Eb13
CGCGCCGCGAGCTGTTGGGGATCGTTCGCGGTGTCCGCCCGCCGGCGGACAACGGGGATGAGGAGGACGGGGAGTAGCAGAAGCGAGGCGCGCTCCGGGTCAGCAGGCCGTGACGCCGGCACCGGACTCGATCGGAGAGCCGCTGTCGCTGTACTCCGAGTCGTCGATCGCGCCGCCGAACATCGGGAGGGTGAGCTCGTACGCGTACAGCAC
>NZ_NHPE01000037.1:0-1369 GCF_002252895.1 Halorubrum sp. Eb13
CGCTCGACGCCGGCCCGCTCCCGCCCGGCCCGCGGGTCGAACGGCTCCTGTACGGCGGGGCCGCGTTCGGCGTCCTGCTCGTCGCGCTCACCGTCCCGCTGCTCTGATCCGCTCCGAGGCCGGCATCGAGGCCTCGTCGAAGAATACCGTCTCCGTCAAGAACGGCGGGACGAATACGGAACGCGCGTGCAGCGTGTCTCGTTGGTCGGTTCCGAAATCGTCTCTGCCCCGGAGCGTCTCATCGACATATAGAGGATAAATATTTATGAACATCTCCGTAACATGTCGATATGGGAGACGTTCTCGCTTCGGAGATAGTCGAGGCTGTCGCTGACGCGGAAGGCGTCGAGCCCGCTGAGCTGGATTTCACCCTCTACGAATACGTGGAGCCCGATGCGATCGAGCTCTTGGCAGCAAACGAGGCGGCAACGTGGACGCTGACGTTCGAACTTCCGAAGCACGACGTAACCGTCACGAGCGACGGGCGGGTTCTCGTTGACGTGCTCGACGGGGACGCTCGAGAACCTGTTAGCACCGACGCGCCGGACCCGGAGACCCTGTGCAGCGAGGGTGACTGATTCACGGCCAGCCGGGTGGTAGTTCGTCGGCGTGATTCTCGATCAGTTCGAGAAGTGGCTCGATTTCGTCGAAGCGAGGGCCTTTCGATATCTCGCCGGTATTCCGGTCCCAGTCGATGTATCCCGCATCTTCCAACCGCGGCAGATGGTCGTGCGTGAGCCGAACTTCGGACGCGTCCGACTCGCTGGATCCCCGAAGCATCACGTCGTCCGTCGTCTCGATAGCTTCCCGTTTCAACAGCAGAAGGATCACGCGTCGACGGCGCTTGGACACGATATCGAGCAGTTGGTCTACCCGCGGACGCAAGAGGACGTTCTCGGATCCGGCCGTGTCTGACATACCACAACATATGTCGGGAATACGTATAGTCTCTCGTGAGACATCAGTAAGACAGCATGAACGTCATCTCCGAGACGGGGGCGGACTGTGGCCCTCTGCGGCGTCAGACAGGACTGTCACCAGCTCGCTTGCACCCTCTCCCGGTCGTCTCTGCCGTCGTTCGCGACGTGGCGGCCGAGGTGGGTCCCCGAACCGGACCGCCCGATAGCTGACGTAGTCGATTTTTCGATCATCGCATCCACCCAAATGAGCGACACTGTCCGGCGAGTCGACGGCGTCGCAGCGATACTCTTCTCACGGCTCTCGGCGATCGACCTCGCGAGCCTCAGCGAGTCCCGTTGGGCGAACGTCGCGACGTCCGACGCGACGCTCCGGGTCACGACCACCCGACCTATCCGTGGCGACCCGAATCGGGTCCGACGGCTCTCGGAGAACCTGTATCGGGTCGCCG
>NZ_NHPE01000149.1:0-4946 GCF_002252895.1 Halorubrum sp. Eb13
TGCGGCGCGAGTGACCCCTCGGCCGGGGGCCGATCGACGCGAAAACTCGGTTCCGCGGTGGGGCGTGGAACGCTCAGCGCGCCGCCAGCCAGTCCGCGAAGCCGCCGGTGAGGAACCCGGCGTAGTCGACGATACCGAGGTACAGCGAGACGAGCACGACGATCACGATGGGGACGCGCACGATCCAGAGCCAGGCGGTCCCGAGCCCGCCGATGTCGCCGATGCCCCTCTCCAGCTCGTCGCGGGCGATCTCGGGGATCACCCACCCGACGAACAGCGCGAGCAGCAGCGAGCCGAGCACGAGCAGGATGCCGTCCGCCAGCTTGTCGTACAGGTCGAGGAATATCAGGTCGATCGTCACCGGGACGCCGAGCAGGAAGACGGCGACGCCGATGGCCGCCGCGGCGGGGACGCGAGCGACGCCGAGCTCGTCGATCAGGTACGAGACGAGCACTTCGAGGATGCTGATCGCGGACGAGAGCGCCGCGATCCCGACCATGCCGAAGAAGACGACGCCGATGGCTCGTCCGCCGGGGATCCCGGCGAACGCCGAGGTGAGGCTCACGAAGATCGCCCCGGGACCGCCCGTGCCCGGTTCGATGCCGACGGTGAAGAGAACGGGGAAGACGACGAACCCGACGAGGACGGCGACGAGCGTGTCGAGTGCGGCGATGACGCCGGCGTCCGACGCCAGATTCCGGTCCTCACCGAGGTAGGAGGCGTAGGTGATCATCACGCCCATCCCGAGCGAGAGGGTGAAGAAGGCCTGTCCGGCGGCGGCGGGCAGTATCTCGGTCCAGTTCGCCGCGATCGTTCCGAAGTCCGGCGAGAGGTAGTACCCGTACGCCGCGCTCGCGCCGTCGAGGGTGAACCCGTAGGCGGCCAGCCCCAGCAGCAACACCAGGATGGCGGGCACCATCACCTTCACGCCCAGCTCGATGCCGCGCCTGACGCCGGCGGCGATGATACCGATGACGAGCATCATGAACGCGGCGTGAAACAGGAGCGTGTCGAGGCCGGTCGAGACCGTTCCGAACAGCGCCTCCGCCTCGGCCGGGTCGGTGATCGTAAACCCGTCGGTGAGTCCGATGAGGGTGTACCGGAGGAACCAGCCTGCGACGACGCTGTAGTACGACAGGATGATGAAGCCGGTGGCGACGAACAGCCAGCCGGCGTACGACCACGCGCCGCTGCCGAGTTCCCGCAGCGCGCCGACGGGATTCCGGTCGGTCCGACGGCCGATCACGAACTCGACGAGAATCGCCGGGAACCCGATCAGCGCGACGAACGCCAGATAGGTGATCAGAAACGACGATCCGCCGTACTGGCCGGTGATGAACGGGAACCGCCAGATGTTCCCGAGCCCGACGGCGCTACCCACCGCGGCGAGGATGAACCCCGCCCGCGTCGCCCACGTCTCGCGTGCCATTGGTATCGGAGCAAATCTCGTTGCGGTCTAAAAACGTGTCTTTTCGCCCGCTGACACCCATGTCAACGTCCCTGAACGACCCGCCGCGGCGACCGGTGTCCGCGCAGTCCGGATCGCCGCCGCGGGCGAGGCGTTCGGTTCGCCCCGTCAGGGACCGTGAATTTAATAGCCGGAGGGTGACCTCACGGGATATGGAACGCGTAGACGTCGCTATCGTGGGAGGCGGTCCGGCCGGCGCGTCCGCGGCGCACGCGGCCGCGACCGGCGGCGCTGACGCCCTCGTCCTCGAGAAGGGGGTGCCGCGGGCCGACCGCGACGGGCTCGGCCCCGACTCGACGGACGCCGCGGGGATCTTGGACTACTGGGTCGACATCATGGGGATCCACCCCGACGAGTTCGACGACGGCGTCGTCCAACGGGAGCTGACCCGCGCCGAGTTCCGCGGGCCGGACGAGGCGGCGACGCTCACCTCCACCGGTATCGACTCGTCGTACGACAAGTTCGGCTACACCTTCCAGCGCGCGCGCTTCGACGACTGGCTCCGCGACCGCGCCGAGGACGCCGGGGCCGAGTACCGCGCGGGCGTGTCCGTCCGCGGCGTCGACACCGACCTGTCGGCGGACCCGAGCGACGGGTCGGGCGGGACCGACGGCACCGGCGGGAGCGGCGATCCCCGTCACGTCGTCGAGCTCGCCTCCGGCGAGTCGGTCGGGGCCGACTTCCTCGTGCTCGCCGACGGCCCGCAGCGCACCGTGACGAATCGCGTGCTCGACGAGTACCTCCCCGCGGACGCGGCCGCCTCCGAGCGGCTGGCCTCCCGGACGGCGAACCACATCGCCTACCAGGAGTACCGACGCGTCCCGGAGGCGGTGTACGAGCAGGTCGAAGACGCGCTCGTCTTCTGGTGGGGCGTGATGCCGGGCGAGACGGCGTATCCGTGGATCTTCCCGAACGACGACCGCGTCTGTCGGGTCGGGCTGACGATGCCGATCGGCCTCGACGTCGACGCCTTCGACCGGGACGCGTACGCCCTGCTGGAGCCCGACGACGAGTCGATCCCGCAGGGCGGCGAGTACGTCCGACGGCTGCTGGAGTGGCAGTACGGCGACGAGTACGATATCGAGGAGGACTTCCCGCTCGTCGAGGAGGCGGGCAAACGGAACGGCACCGAGACGTATCCGATCTCGTCGACCCGTCCGATCGACTCGCCGACGGACGCCGGGGTCGCGGTGGTCGGCGGCGCGATGGGGACGACCTCCGCCTTCCACGAGGGCGGCGACCACGTGGCGGTCCGCACCGGCGCCATCGCCGGCGAGCTGGCCGCCGCGGGCGACATGGCGCCGTACAACAGGCGCTGGAAGGAGGCGATCGGCGACGAGGTCGTCCGCAACGTGACGATGGCCGACATGGTCGCCGACTACGACCCGGACAACTGGAACCGGATCATCGGCGCCGCCGACGCCATGTTGGCGGCCGAGGCCGGCGACGGCCTCCTCGCGCAGCCGTACCGCTCGGGCTGGGAGTCGGTGAAGCTCCTGCTCGGCTACAGGTGGAACAAGCGCCGCGTCAAGAAGGACTACGTCGGCATCGACGAGAGCGAGTACGTCTACTAGTCCGCGAGGCCGCCCCGGTTGAGTCCGGCGGTTCCGGCACCGCCCTCACCGGATCACCGGCGCTAGCCTCACCGAATCACCGGCGCCGACAGCTCTCGCGGCTCGGTCGAGACCCCCTCGACGTCGACCGGCTCGACCTCGTGAGTCGGCCACTGACCCGTCTTCGTCAGCGTCTCGGTGAAGTCGGGCGCGACGAGGTGGGTGTCCTCGCTCTTCGCTCCCTGCACGGTCGGATTCCACGCATAGCCCATCGGCCGTCGGACCGGTTCGTCGCTCCCGGGCGCGGCGAACCACTCGCGGCCCGCGAACCCCGCGGCGCCGCCCTGGTGGTGTTCGCGCCACTCGTCGGCGAAGCCGACGGCGTCGTACGCCTCGCGGATCGCGTCGAAGACGTCCCCGGCGGTGTCGGAGGCGTCCCCGTCCGTGAGACTGCCGTCCGCCGCGGCCTCCGTCGCCGCGAGCGCGGTCGCCTCGACGCGGGCCGCGGCGCGGTGGCGCGCCTCCAGCCAGTCGGGGGCGTCGAAGGCGACTGTCCGGGTCAGCGAGGCGTAGAGCCCCGCACGCTCGGCCGTGACGGAGACGAGCGCGTAGTCGCCGAGCGTCGCGTCGCTCGGCGTGTAGTGGCGGAGGCGCCGCGCGCGCTCCGCGCCGCCGACGAGCACCACGGGGGTGTCGACGTCGCGGGAGGCGAGCGAGATGTCGATCCCGGCGGCGACCTCGTACTCCGGGTCCTCGGGCTCGAGGTTGCGGCAGACGGTCTCGACGGCGGCGGCCGCCTCGCGGCCCAGCTCGCGGTAGCGCTCGACGTCGTCGTCGGTGAGCGGCTGGCGCAGGCGGCTCCCGTCGACGCGCTCGAACCCCGGGACGTCGAAGTCGGCGGCGGCGGGCGCGGGCGAGCGCTCCGCGACGGCCCCGGCCAGCGAGTCGGCGTACCACGGGAACGACTCGACGGCGACCGCGTCGGGGAGCTCCTCGGCGGCGAGCCGCTCCGCCTCGACGTTGTCCGTGATCACGCGAAGCGCGCCGTCGTAGCCGGCGGCCGCGACTCCGACGTCGGCGTCGTCGTCGACGACGTTGTCGCCGCCGGTGAGCCACGCGAACCCGTTCGGCTTGGCGAACCAGACCGCTTCGAGCCCGCGGTCGTCGAGATACGCGTCGAGCCTCTCGGTGCGGGCGTCGAGATCGACCATACCGACCGACTCTCGTCGATCCAGTAAAAGCGGTCGAAAGCCGTCCGCGGCGGCGCCGGCGCGGTCGAGAGAATCCGTTACCGCGGCTCGGATCGCCGCAGGAGAGCGGCGGGCGATCGGGGGACCGCGCCGCGCCGTCGCCGTTCGAAACGAAAGGTTCAATTACGTCCCCCGGATACGACGAAACGCGTCAGTAAGCCCCCTCGGGTTGGTAGTCTAGTCCGGTTATGACACCTCCTTGACATGGAGGAGGCCGGCGGTTCAAATCCGCCCCAACCCATTTCTGTCGACGTCGCAACCGCGAGCGGCAGCGAGCGGTCCGCGTCGACGAAATGGTGCCGCGGATTCGAATCAGGGAGCGAAGTGAGCGACAGCGAGCGGAGCGACCGAGGTTCAAATCCGCCCCAACCCATTTCTGTCGACGCCGCAACCGCGAGCGACGGCGAGGCGTCAGTCGTCCGCGACCCGGCCGGTCGATTTTTCTCGGCGGAGTCCGCTCTCCGAGGTAATGACCGGCACGGCGCTCGCCGTCGACCCCTCGACGTACGCCCTGTTCCTGCTGGCGGCGGCGACGCTCGTCGTGACGCCGGGGCCCGACACGCTGTACGTGCTCTCCCGCGGGATCGAGGATCGAACGGCCGGCCTGCGCGCCGCGCTCGGCGTCACGACGGGGATCCTGTTCCACACCGCGCTCGTCGCGGTCGGCGTCGCGGC
>NZ_NHPE01000073.1:0-529 GCF_002252895.1 Halorubrum sp. Eb13
TGAAAACCGGTTCGGAGGGGCCGCGGGACTCGTCGCGTTCGAGGGCGGCGCGCGAGACGCGTCCGAAGAAGCGTCGGTGTTTTATCGACTGCCGTCCCTTCGGGGAGTATGAAGCGCCCGCGGAGCCTCCGTCGGCCGAAGTTCCGGATCGCGGACTCCGCACAGCAGGCGGTCGGCGGCTTCCTCCTCGCGGGCCCGTTCGTCGTCACCGGAGAGGTGTGGGACTTGGCCGCGGGCATGAACGCGGTCCAAGGGGCACTGACCGCCGGGCTCGTCGCGTTGATCGGCTACGCCGCGCTCTACCGGGCGGACACCGACCGCGACCCCGAGGTGGAAAAGGAGATCGCGGGGATCCCCGCTCGGTTCGTGTCGCTGATGATCGTCGCGTTCGGGTCCGTGACCGTCCTCGCGGTGCTGTTCGACGCGCCGGACACCTTCCTCATCCAGCAGGGCGTGACGGGGACCGAGCTGTGGGCGACGACGGCCAAGGCCGTCTCCGTCAGCGCCGTGTTCAGCGTCGTCGGCGCCG
>NZ_NHPE01000018.1:0-195 GCF_002252895.1 Halorubrum sp. Eb13
GCTCAGCATGAGCGCTGTGACCGTCCCGGCGGTGAAAGAGCGGGTCCGTGCGGTCGACACCGAGGAAGCGAGGGCCCTCGCCGACGAGGCGCTCGCCTGCGACGCCCGGAGCGAGGTCCGGGACCTGCTCGGCATCGACGGGGCGTGAGCGCTACAGCTTCTCCACGCCGCGGGCCGCCTCGGCCTGCTCCCGGA
>NZ_NHPE01000018.1:381-679 GCF_002252895.1 Halorubrum sp. Eb13
CCGCGGCGTCGACCGCGGCCTCGATCGCGTCCGGGACGGTGCCGATCCCGCCCTGCCCGTCGCCGCCCACCGGCTCGATCCGGGTGTCACCGGCCATCTCGGCGGCCACCTCGACGATCCCTTCGGCCGCGCGTCCGCTGTGCGAGACGACGACGAGCCCGACGACGCGGCGGGCGACGGAGAGGGCGACGCGCCACCGGAGGACGGGGACTGATGGTCGGGCTCGTCGTCGTCTCGCACAGCGGACGCGCGGCCGAAGGGATCGTCGAGGTGGCCGCCGAGATGGCCGGTGACACCC
>NZ_NHPE01000142.1:0-574 GCF_002252895.1 Halorubrum sp. Eb13
CGCCTGCGCCGTCCTCGCGGCTGGGGCTTTGGAGATGTTCCCCGCCGGTCTGATATCGACCGTTTATAACCGAGCGGCTGGGGCTTTGGAGATGTTCCCCGCCGGTCTGATATCGACCGTTTATAACCGAGCGGCTGGGGTCTTGGAGGTGTTCGTCCCGGAAGAGCCGCTCACGTATCTCCGGGCGGCCACAACACTATCCCGGCACGCGCCGTAGCCGCGCCCATGCGCTCCGAAGACGAAATTCGCGAGCAGTACGAGTTCCTCCGCGAGCAGCTCGACGACGAGGAGATGTCTCACCGCGGCGTCGAGCAGCTGTTCACCCATTACAAGCGCGCGCTCGGCTGGGTGCTGGAAGAAGAGCACATGTGAGCCGGCTCGCCGGCCGCGGACCCGCCCGCCCGTCTCGATCCCGGTAACGTGTTACAGATAGTACACCAATAGACAGTCCTCGTTAGCTTTATCACTCCGAACCTTGTATCGTCAAGTGACGCTTCGTCTGGAGGGCCGAAGCGTCAGCGGGGACCAATCGGCCGCCCGACGCGGAAAAAAGCCGCGTCGAGCGCGCCGATTG
>NZ_NHPE01000045.1:0-2158 GCF_002252895.1 Halorubrum sp. Eb13
CCCCACCGCCCGCCGAGTCCATCGCCCGCCGAGTCTAAGATCCGCCGAGTCTAGCGTCCGTCGGCCCTCGACTCCGGCGATCGACCCGACTCATCCGTCGCTCCGATCCGACATATCAAATCCCGGATCCTCGGTCGGCGGGCCGATTCGGACCCGATCCGGTGGGTCGTAGTTGCCCGACTGACACGACGAAACCGGAAATATCGAGTGACTGCGGGGGTCGAACCGCTGATCGATGTCGTTTATAACGGTATATTTATTTATTTAGAACGGCAATGTCCGGTCAGTTGCATGTACGACCTCACGGGTTTTCAGCGTGACCTGCTCTACGTGATCGCCGGCCTGGACGAGCCCCACGGGCTCGCGATCAAAGAGGAGCTGGAGGACTACTACGAGAAAGAGATCCACCACGGCCGGCTCTACCCCAACCTCGACACGCTCGTCGAGAAGGGCCTCGTCGAGAAGGGCCAGCGGGACCGGCGCACGAACTACTACACCCTGACCCGCCGCGGCCGACGCGAGATCGAGGCCCGGACGGAGTGGGAGACCGAGTACGTCGACCACTGAGCGGTCGGTTCCGTCTCCGCGGTCCCTCCCTCTCGCCTCTCTCTCCCCGCGCCGCGAGCCGCGGTTGGATGTTTCTCCAACGACCGCCGAATCGCCCCGGATTTATTCCATCCGCGTGCCACGCGTCACCATGGATCGCCACACGGCCACGCCCGACGTCACGGACCTCCCGGGCGATCGCGCGCGGGAGTGGGTCGACTACCACCACGAGTCGGCCGCGCCGAGCACGTACGTCTACGAGTTCGTCTGGGACCGCACCGCGCCCGCCGAGGGCCCGTTCTGCACCGACGTCGACGGCAACGTCCTCATGGACTTCACGAGCCACGTCGCCGCCGCGCCGCTCGGGTACAACAACCCGAAGATCATGGAACCGCTCGCGGAGTTCGACCTGGTCGACCCGCTGAAGATCGCGGGTCAGGACTTCTACGTCGCCGGCGGCGAGTCGCCCGGCGACGGGCTCCCGGGCTCGTCCGGGCTGATGGAGCGGCTCACCGAGGTCACCGACCACTACGACATGGACACCGTCTTCCTCTCGAACTCCGGGGCCGAGGCGGTCGAGAACGCGATCAAGATCGCGTACGACGACTCCGGCGGCGCCAAGCACGCGATCACCTTCGACGGCGCGTTCCACGGGCGGACGCTCGGCGCGCTCTCGCTCAACCGGTCCAAATCCGTTTACCGCCGGGAGTTCCCGGAGATCAGCGGCGTCCACGACGCCCCGTTCTGCGACGACCGGACCTGCACCCCGGAGACCTGCTCGTGCGGCTTCTTCGTCGACGGCGTCTCTCGGCTCCGGGAGAAGCTCGACCCCGAGCGCGGTCACATCGACCCGGACGACGTGGCGTACCTCATCTTGGAGCCGATCCAGGGCGAGGGCGGCGACCTCGTCGACGAGCACGACATCACCCTGATCGCCGACGAGATCCAGTCCGGCGTCGGTCGCACCGGCGAGATGTGGGGGTCCGACCACTACGCGCTCGAACCGGACGTGATCTCCAGCGCCAAGGGGCTCCGCGTCGGCGCGACGGTCTCCCGCTCGGACGTGTTCCCCGAGGAGAAGAGTCGGCTCTCGTCGACGTGGGGCGCCGGCGACGTGATCGCCTCCGCGCAGGGCGCGCTCACGCTCGACGCCATCCGGGAGTACGACCTCATGGACAACGCCACGGTCCGGGGCCGACAGTTCAAGGAGACGATCCGCGACGCCGACCTCCCGGGCGTGACCGACGTCCGCGGGAAGGGACTGATGCTCGCGCTCGACTTCGACTCGAAGGAGCGCCGCGACGCGGTCCAGAAGGGCGCGTTCTCCCGCGGGCTGCTCACGCTGGCGTGCGGCCACGACGTGCTCCGGATCCTGCCGCCGCTCGACGTCACCGAACGCGAGATCGACCTCGGCTGTGACCTGTTGGCCGCCGCCATCGCCGAAACGGCCTGAACGACGCGTTACCGGTCCGCGTACCACTCCGCGAACTTCTCTAACGCCCGCCCCCGGTGTGACACCGCGTTCTTCCGGTCGGTGTCCATCTCGGCGAACGTCTCGCCGTCGTGTTCGAAGATCGGGTCGTAGCCGAAGCCGCCGTCGCCGCGCGGCGCC
>NZ_NHPE01000010.1:0-726 GCF_002252895.1 Halorubrum sp. Eb13
CCGCGAGAAGGCGGTCGAGGGGGGACTGTCGGACACCGTGGAGTTCGTTCGCGGCGACGCCTCGCGGCTCCCGTTTCCGGACGACCACTTCGACACGGTGGTCGCGATGCGCTTCTTCCACCTGATGGACGATCCGGTTCCGTTCGCCCGCGAGCTACGCCGCGTCAGCGCCGATCAGGTGTTCTTCGACACGTTCAACCGTCGTAGCCTCCGGACGCTGTACACCTGGCTGCTCCCGATGGGCTCCCGGCTCTACTCCGAGCGACAGGTCGTCGATATGCTCCGCGCGGCGGGCCTCACGCTCGCCGGCGAGGAGCACGACTTCGTGCTGCCGTACGGCTTCTACCGCGAGCTTCCCGGCCCCGTCGCGAGGCCCTTCCGGGTCCTCGACGAGCTCGTCGGCAACACGATCCCGGGCGACTACGTGGCGTCCNNNNGGACGACTGAGTCGCCTCTCGGCACCGCCTCGCTTGAACGAGTCGCCCGTGCCCGCGGGCGCGAAACCGGACTGCGCGGCTCAGTACGTGTGGATGACTTCGCCGCACCGCAGGCACTCGATCGTGTCGCTCCGGAACAGCCGCTCCTTCTTCTCCGTCGGCCCGTTACACTCCGGACAGACGCCGAGGTTCCGCCCGTCCGCGACGCGGGCGGACAGATCGAGGAACCGATCCTCCAGCGTCTCGATCTGTTCGGACTGCGCTTCGACCACGGACTCGAGCTCCTCGA
>NZ_NHPE01000056.1:0-503 GCF_002252895.1 Halorubrum sp. Eb13
GTCCCCCTCCGACCGGCTCTCGATCTGGCGGCGCGAGTCGGGCGAGGAGTTCCCGGCCCGGACGACGATCTTCGACGGGAGGCGGGGGGAGACTGAGGGCGAGTCGGGGGCGGCGTCCGAATCGGAGTCGATGTCCGTACGGCGCTTTCCCGAACACGCGGACCTACACGATATCGGTATCGCTATCGCCGAGCAGATCGGCGCCTGGCGGGACACCGACGAGGCGACGGTCATGTGTTTCCACTCGCTGACAACGTTGTTCGCCGCCTACGACGCCGATCGGGTGGTCAGTCTGATCACCTCGCTTAACGACCTCTGTGATACCCGCGACGTGATCGCCCACCACCACGTCGACCCGAGAGAGCTCGACGCCGAGACGGTGACGACCCTTCGCCCGCTGTACGACGCGGTGCTCGAGTACACGCCGGACGTCGGCTGGATCCCGACGGAGCGCGAGGAAGCGGCTCCCGCGCCGTCGTTCGATTCGACGACGCCGCCGCCGG
>NZ_NHPE01000056.1:618-780 GCF_002252895.1 Halorubrum sp. Eb13
CCGGACCGAGCTCCGACACACCCACCTGCCGAAGCTACGAGAGGTCGGGATCGTCCGGTACGACGCCGGCTCCCAGACGGTCCACTACACGGAGAATCAAGGGCTCGAGTCCTATCTCGACTACGTCGAGACGGTCGAGTTGGGCTGAGCGGGAGCCGCGCC
>NZ_NHPE01000137.1:0-1201 GCF_002252895.1 Halorubrum sp. Eb13
GCGGCGCGTGCTAATGGTTGTCGGTTTCCGGGGTCACCGATTCGCCTCCGGGCTCAGCGGTCGGCCTCGTCCAGCGCCGCCCACAGCTCGTCGAGCGTCGCCTCGTCGGCCGCGGCGACGTACAGGTCCCCCTCGCGCCGGACCGCGGCGCCCGCCTCGGTCGCCAGCAGCTCCGTGACGGCCTGCTCCTCCTCGTCCGGATGGAACTGCACGAGCCCTTGGAGCCGACCGCGGGCCAGCAGCCCCGAGTGGACCGTCGGCGCCCAACTGTCGAGCACGCGCTTGACGCGGTCGTCAAGCGCGCCTCGGATCGCGTCGACCTCGGCCGCGAGCGCCGGGTCGCGGGGCACGTCCCGGCCGACGATCACCGCGACCGTGGCGCCCGCCACGTCGCTCCCGACGCCCGCCGCGGCCCGCGCGTCGGCGGCCGTGACGCGGTCGCCGCCGTACCGGACTCCCTCGCCCGAGCGCGCGACGTACGTCTCGTCCGTCGCGGGCTGGTGGAGCGCCGCGACGAGCGGCGACCCTTCGCGGAGGACCGCGACCGAGGACGCGAACGTCGGCAGGCCCGCGGCGAAGTCGTTGGTGCCGTCGAGGGGGTCGACGATCCACCGGTACGGCCCGTCGCCGGGGAACTCGCCGGCCTCCTCGGCGAACACCGCGTGGTCCGGGAACGCCTCGCGCACGACGGGGAGCATCCGCGATTCGGCCGCCACGTCGGCCGCCGCCTTCACGTCGTGGGCCCCGTACTCGGCCTCGGCGTCGCCGTCTCGGTACCGGGCGCGCAGCTCCGCGCCGCCGGCGAGGACGGCCGCCCGCGCGACCGCCTCGATCTGGTCGTGATCGGTCACGCGACCGGATTCGACGGGGGAACTGAAACGCGTTCCGGTGGCCGGCGCCGGGCGGACGAGCGGCCTACCGCCCGACGATTCCGGAGAGCCGCTCGCGGAGCGACTCGCCGCCGAGCTTGAGGTAGTAGGCGTCGCCGCCGTCCTCGTAGTAGTCGTCGATCCGCCGGACCACCTCGAAGCCGAGGTGCTCGTAGAAGCCGAGCGCCCGCTCGTTCGTCGTCCGGGCGTGGCAGGTGACCGACCGGTGCGCCTCGGCGACGTCGGCGACGAGCCGCTCCGCGTGGCCGCGTCCCCGGTGGTCGGGGTGGACGGCCAGAAAGAGGATGTACCCGTCGCGGCGGACCGAGGCG
>NZ_NHPE01000099.1:0-786 GCF_002252895.1 Halorubrum sp. Eb13
CGACCGAGGAGGCGATCACCTGCTTGATCTTCCCGGCGTACTCCTTGCCGACCTCGCCGTGGCCGGCCATGAGATCGGCGCGGTCCGAAAAGGAGAGGTCGTACCAGTTGTACTCCTCGCCGCGGCGCTTGCTCATCGGGTAGAAGCAGACGTACTCGTCGTCCGGGATCTCCGGCGTCAGCTTCCCCTCGATGTATCCGCGGAGGCCGGCGTCGACTTCCTCCGGCCCCTCCTCGAAGTACGCGTCGGAGACGTAGCCGGACACCTCGGTGACCGAGACGTACGAGGTGGTCCGTTCGGTAAACCGGGCGAGCGCGGTGTCCTCGAACCGGCGCTCGATCGACGAGAGGTCGTCGAGCGAGGGCCGGAAGTGGACGAACAGGAGGTCCGCCTTGTGCCCGAGCACGGAGAACAGGCCGGAGTCGCCCTCGTCGGCGTCGGCGACCAGCTCCCGGTGTTTCAGGAAGGCCTCGCCCTCCTCGATCGCCCGTCGTCGCTCCCGCTCGGGGGCGTCGCGCCACGCGTCCCAGTCGATGGACCGGAAGTCGTGCAGCGCGAACCACCCCTCCTCGGTCTGTGGTGCCTCGACCATACCCGTCGTTCGAGCGCCGGGACTTAGGAGTTTGCGAGTCGTCGTCGCCCCTCCCACGTCGAAGCCGTCTCAGCGAGTCGCTCGAGCGTAACTGTGAATCCCCCGACAAGATTAATCGTGATCAGCGCGTTGAGGGCGCATGGCCATCGCTCGGCACGATCGCGGGGTACGGGCGGACCTGCGGGCGTTACTCT
>NZ_NHPE01000023.1:0-771 GCF_002252895.1 Halorubrum sp. Eb13
GACCACGCGGCCCTCGTCGGGACCGACCCCATCGACATCGAGGGCGAGTGGACGATCGAGGAGCTCTCCGCTCGGCTCGACGACGAGGACCTGTTCGCCCACGAGCCGCCCACGCGCGAGTACTTCCGGAACTACCGCCGGTGGGCCGTAGAGAGCGCCGCGCTCGACCTAGCGCTCCGACAGCGTGACGAGTCGCTCGGCGAGTACCTCGGGATCGAACCGGACCCGGTCCGGTTCGTCGTCTCCACCCGGCTCGGCGAGCCGCCGACGACCGACCGCGTCAAGGAGTTACTCGCGCTCGACGACGACTTGGAGTTCAAGCTCGACCCGACTCCGGACTGGCCCGAGGAGGCGTTCGTCGCGCTCAGGGAGACCGACGCGGTTCGGATCCTCGACCTGAAGGGCTGGTACGAGGACACCGACGTGGACGTCGAGGCCGACCCGGAGCTGTACCGCGACGTGTTCGCCGCGTTCCCCGCCGCGATCGTCGAGGACCCGGCGTTCACGCCGCAGACCAGTCCGCTCGTCGAGCCCCAGGCCGACCGGCTCTCCTTCGACTACCCGATCGACGGCGTCGAGAGCCTCGAATCGCTCCCGGTTGAGCCCGGCTGGTGTAACATCAAACCCTCGCGGTTCGGCACCCTCGAATCCCTGTTCGAGACGATCGCGTACTGCGAGGAGCGCGGCATCGACTGCTACGGCGGTGGTCAGTTCGAACTGGCCAGCGGGCGGACCGCAATACAGACGCTCGCCGCGCTGTTCTACCCCGAC
>NZ_NHPE01000020.1:0-592 GCF_002252895.1 Halorubrum sp. Eb13
ACGATCGCGGGCCGCGACGTGACCTACTTCGCGGGCGGGAACGTCGCCTTCCGGCGGGAGACGCTCCGGGACATCGACGGCTTCGACGAGTACCTCCGGACCGGCGGCGCGCGCGACGCGGCCCACCGGCTGGCCCGGATGGGCCACGAGATCGCGTGGCGCGAGGCGCTCGGCGTGACCAAGGAGCTGCCGAGCCCGACCGCGGCCGACGGGGGTCGCAGCGCCCACGAGTGGGGATGGAAGTACCGGGCGCTCGCGTACCGGCTCCTGAAAAACTACGGCGTCCGGCCGACGGTGATGGCGCGGGTCGGGTCGCACGCCGCGACGGACGCGGTCGACGCGGCCGCCGACGTGGTCCGCGGCGAGTCGACGCCCTCCCGGTGGGCCGCGAACGGACGCGACGTGCTCGTCGGCCTCGCCAGCGGGGGTTCGGACGGGCTCGTCGCCCGGGGCCGCGACCGGAGCCCGGCCCGAAACCCGAACGGCATCTCGGAGCGCGCCGACCGCGCCGTGGCGAAGTACGACCGGCGAGAGCGAGAGGAGTGACGGGCGGGTGGAGGGGCGGCGGACGGCGGACGGCAGACGGCCGATC
>NZ_NHPE01000017.1:0-702 GCF_002252895.1 Halorubrum sp. Eb13
GGGGCGACCTCTGGATGAGCGGCGAGGCGGTCGCGTACGTCATGCAGGCCGACCACTTCACCTACCTGCTCGGCAATCACATCGCCGAGTTCCACGGCCTGCTGCGCGTGCTCACGGTCGCGTGGCTCGCCCTGCTGTTCGCGTCGCCCCTGCTGCTCCTGCTCACCGGCGTCCCGCGCGCCGCGATCGCCTCGCTGTTCGTCGGTATGCACCTCGGGATGGCGGTCACGATGCGGATCGATCTGTTCCCGATCGTGGTCGTCGTCGGCTTCATCCCGTTCTTTCAGACGGCGGTCTGGGACGCCGCCGAACGCGCCGTCGCCAGTCTGGGGTGGTCGACGCCGCTCGCCCGCTGGCGCGCCCGTCTCGAGTCCGCGGCGAGAGCGATTCCGTCGCTCCCTCGGCGCGCGCCGTTCTCACGCCCGGTCGCGCCGGGACGCCTCGACGGTCTCCGCGATGCGGACCTCACCGGGACGCTCGCCGGCGGACGCGTCCTCGTCTCGACGGTCCTGCCGTACGTGTTCCTCGTGTTGATCGTTCTCTCCGGGGCGCAGGCGGTCGATTACGCCGAGGTCCCCGAACCCGGTGAGGACGTCTTGGAGGCCGTCGACATGGACCAGTCGTGGCGGATGTTCGCCCCCGATCCCACCCACACGACCCGATGGTTCGTCGCGCCCGGAACCCTCGAAAACGGGACCGAAC
>NZ_NHPE01000117.1:0-858 GCF_002252895.1 Halorubrum sp. Eb13
CTCAGCAGGTGATATGTTCTTGGAGTCGTGCTGAATACAGGGCGCAGGCCGTGTTTAGACGCTAAGAATATTGCCTGAATGGCGTGATTTCGAGGAAGTGAAGCGAGCAGAGTTCGATGTGCCTTCGAAACTCGCCCGCTTCACCGACCGATGTGTGGCTTTGTCTCAAAAAGCTGTCGGGAGTGACGGAAATCAGCCTGTCAAGAAAGGGGAAGGTGGCTACGCAGACTGGGTGATCATCACTCTCCACGGACTTCGCGAATACCTCGACCTTCCGTACCGCCGACTCCTCGATATCCTCCGTGAAATGCCTGATATCGTGGAGAAACTCGGGCTGTCGGTCGAGGAGTTGCCGGACTTCACCACGGTTTGTGCTCGGAAAGAAGCGCTGAAGATGCGCGTCTGGCGAGTGCTGTTGCGGCTGTCGGTGAATCTATTTGATACTGGAGAGATTCAGGCCATCGACTCCACCGGTCTCGCTCATCGTTCGTCCAGTCACAACTACGCGAAGCGTGTCAAAGGCACGTTTGAGTCGGTTAAAACCACACTTCTCGTGGATTGCTCGACGAGAGCAATCCTCGACGTTCACTGCTCAAAGAACCTTCCACACGACACACAGATCGCGTGGCAAGTCCTCACGAGAAATCTCGAACAGCTAGGAACTGTAGTCGCCGACAAAGGCTTTGACTGGGACGAACTCCGTCATATGCTGCGTGAAGAAGGCATCAGACCGGTGATCAAGCACCGTGAATTCTACTCGCTTGATGCCGCTCACAATGCTCGGATCGATGATGAAACGTACCATCGACGGTCTATCGTCGAATCGATATTTTTCGCGCTGCGCAAGCGATTCGGCTC
>NZ_NHPE01000108.1:0-712 GCF_002252895.1 Halorubrum sp. Eb13
GCCGTCACGAACGGCGCGCCGGTCGCGACGGTGGCGGGGGCGGACACGGATCGGGAGGGAGACAACGGAGACGCCGCCGACGGGAACGCCGACGACGCCGCCGGCGACGGTCCCGACCCGTCCCCCGCCCTCTCCGTCGCCTACGACGGCCGCGTGAGCCCGACCGACGCCGAGGTGACGCTCGCCGGCGAGCTGGCGGGGACCTACCGGATCCCGCTCGTCGGCGACCACCAGGCGACGAACGCGGGGGTCGCCGTCGCGCTGGCCCGCCGGACCGCGGCGGCGCTGGCCGAACGGGCGGAGGACGGTGAGGGCGGCGACAGCGACGGAGGGACCGACCGCGCGGGCGCGGACGGCGACTCCCTCCCGGCGGCCGCGGTCCGCGACGGGCTCGCGCGGGCGACGTGGCCCGGCCGGTTCGAGGTGCTCGACACGGCGCCGCTGACGGTGCTCGACGGCGCGCACAACCCGGCGGCCTGCCGGACGCTCGCGGGGACGCTCGCCGAGTACGACTACGACGACCTCCACCTCGTCTACGCCGCGATGCACGACAAGGACCACGCCGGCGCAGCGGACGCCCTCCCCGACGCCGCCTCGGCGGTCACCTGTCGGCCGGCGCTCGACCGCGCGGAGGACCCGGAGGTGCTCGCGGCCGCGCTCCGGACCGCGGGCGTCGACGAGGTGACCGTCGGCGACGACGTGGCCGCCGCGC
>NZ_NHPE01000094.1:0-622 GCF_002252895.1 Halorubrum sp. Eb13
CGCCGGGGTCGCCGTCGACGCGCGCCGCGACGGCGACCGTCGTCCGACCGCCCCGAACGCTCACGGGGTCGCCGGGCTCGACGCCCAGCTCAGTCAACACGGTGGCAGAGAAGCCGGCGCGGCGGTCCCCGACAGACTCGGGGGCGTCCGCGACCGGCAGTCGAACGCTCATGTGCGGCATGGTCGTCGAGGGGTCCGCTCGTCGTCGGCGCTCGTCGACTCCATGTTTCGAGGTAAACGCGGGTCGCACATAGAAGCCACGACGGTTCAGGATAGAAGCCACGACGGTCCGGACCCCGTCCCGGCTCGAATTATGCCCGCTCGGTCCGGGTTCGGTCCGGGTTCGATTCGCGCTCGGTTCGCGCTCGGTTCGCGTCGCCGCTACGCGGCCTCCTCGACGACCTCGCCGACAGCGAAGTTGGACTTGACCTCCGTGATCTCGATCTTCACGCGCTCGCCGACCTCCGTGTCGGGAACGATGATCACGTAGCCGCGCTCGACCCGGGCGATGCCGTCGCCCTGCTTGCCGAGGTCCTCGATCTCGACGTACCGCATCTCGCCCGGTTCGACCGGGGGTTGAGGCCCGTCGTCGGCACGGGACGCGGAGACGTCGGCGCCGCCG
>NZ_NHPE01000005.1:0-530 GCF_002252895.1 Halorubrum sp. Eb13
GGGTGTGGGGGCGCAGCGATTGTGGGGGCGCGGTGGCTGTGAGGACGTGGCGGTTCCGTGACCGGTTCCGCGGTCGACCGAGAACGCGCGTCTTCCCAGATGCGATACGGGTTTCAGCTTCGGGATAACGGAAGCGTAAAGCGGCAGGACTCCCAATAAGTGTTTACTGTGACGACGACCCAGGTGACCCTCGTCCAGATCGACAACTACGGCCCGTGGACGACGACACCGGAGCCGCGGCGGGAGATGGACCTCCAGACGCTCCAGTCGCGGTTGTTCGCCGACATCGCCCAGTTCGTCGGCCACCGCGACGCGTACGTCTTCTTCACGCGCTTCGACAACATGATCGCCGTGACGAACGGCGTGGACGACGCGGCCCACGCGGCCCTCCAAGAGTCGATCGGGAACCGGTACCCGGTTAGCATCAGCCTCGGCACCGCGGTCGACGAACGACCGGTCGACGCCTTGGAGGCCGCGAACCAGCAGCTCCAGCACGAAGGGAGCGCCCAAGACAAGGCCCGGACCGAGGT
>NZ_NHPE01000053.1:0-703 GCF_002252895.1 Halorubrum sp. Eb13
GGGGCTGTTCAACTTCTACGTCTCCGTGATGCTCGCTCGGGGGCTCGCCCCGGGGACCGCGAACGCGCTGTTGACGGTCGCGTTCGCGGCGGGGATACCGGCCTTTTGGGCCAGCGGAACCCTCGTCGACCGCCTCCCGACGGTCCCCTACATCCTCGGATTGGTCGGGGCGTTCACGGCCGGCGTGTTCGGACTGACGGTCTTCCGCGGGGCGCTCGCGCTCGGCGCGATCTCGGTCCTCCTCGGCTACACGATTCACGGGCTGTTCCCCGCGCTCGACACCTACGTCCTCTCGGCGCTTCCGGCCGACACCCGCGCCGGAACCTTCGCGGCGTTCAGCGGACTCTCTATCGCCGTGGAGGCGTCGGGAAGCGGGGTCGTCGGGGCGCTCGTCGAGGCCGGCTACCCGTTCGCCGCGGTCTTCCGCGGCTTCGCCGCCGGCCTCGCCGTCATCCTCGGGCTGGCAGCGGCGCTCTACTGGACCGATCGGCTCCCCGCGGCCGACCGCGTCGCGAAGGCGACTGAGTCGTGAGCGTATTCCAGACGGAGCGCTCGTGAGAGAGTCGTCTGGATCCACGACCGCGAGATAGAACCGTGTGAATCGCTGGAAAGTACTAGACTGAGGACCTGCCCATTGAGCATCAGTCATTGCGTGACTTGTCGGGGATCGTTTATCTATCAATCCTCGAAAAACATGTCAGTA
>NZ_NHPE01000032.1:0-813 GCF_002252895.1 Halorubrum sp. Eb13
GACGATCAGCCCGACGAAGCTGACGATGCCGGCCACCGCGATGCTGGCGGCGGCCGCGAGCACCGCGACCCCCGACAGCGCGAACCGCACCCGCTCTATCGACATCCCGAGCGACTTCGCGGTCTGCTCGCCCAACAGGAGCAGGTTCAGCTGCCGCGATCCGGCGATCGAGAGCAGTACCGCGACGACCGTCCACGGGAGCGCCAGCCGCACCTGCGCCCAGTCCGTCCCGGTCAGCGAGCCGGTCGTCCACTGGATCGCCGACTGGACGACGCCGATGTCGTCGGCGAAGAAGAACAGCGCCGTCTGGAGGCTCCCGAAGACGGTCCCGACGATCACGCCCGCGAGCACGAGCCGGACGGGGCTCGTCCCGTTCTTCCACGCGATGGCGTACACGATCAGGAACGCGACGGCGCCGCCCAGCGCCGCGATCAGCGGGAGGAACGCAGAGAGCCCTCCGAACACGACCAGCGTCAGCAGGATCATCAGCCCGGCCCCGGAGGAGACGCCGAGGATGAACGGGCTCGCGAGCTCGTTCCTGGTGACCGCCTGGAAGATCGCGCCCGAGACGCCGAGGTTCATCCCGACTATGGCCCCGACGATCACCCGCGGTAGGCGGATGTTCCAGACGATCAGCGTGCCGTGCGACAGCTCCGGCAGCTCGCCCTGAAAGCCCGTGATCGCCCGCATCAGGTCCTCGCCGACGAGGAAGTTGAGCAGCCACCGCGGGTCGAGGAGGACCGCGGGGTCGAGGACGGCCCGCCACGCCTCGCCGACCGTCATCGAGTAGGCGCCGAAGCTCACCTGCACGAG